>CAZOCA010000127.1:0-7641 GCA_964578105.1 uncultured Pararhizobium sp. | reverse complement strand
GCCGTGGTCAACGTGACCAATCGTGCCAATGTTCGCATGCGGCTTATTGCGTTCAAACTTTTCCTTGGCCATCGGAACTTCTCCGTATTTCGAGCCACCTAGGTGGCAATTTCTGATGTTTGTTTATGTGAACCGCGTAGGGCTTACGCGAACTTTTCCTGCACTTCTTTAGCGACCTGCTGAGGCACTTGCTCATAATGGTCAAACTGCATGGTGTACTGAGCACGTCCCTGGCTCGATGAGCGCAGATTGTTCACGTAACCAAACATGTTTGCCAAAGGAACCATGGCACTCACGACTGTCGCAATTCCGCGGCTCTCTGAGCCGGTGATCTGACCGCGACGTGAGTTCAAATCGCCGATAATGTCACCCATGTAGTCTTCTGGGGTCACAACCTCAACGGACATGATTGGTTCCAGAAGAACTGCACCAGCTTTTACAGCACCTTCACGGAACGCAGCACGCGCTGCGATCTCAAATGCCAGAACGCTGGAGTCAACATCGTGGTAAGCACCATCGATAAGTGTTGCTTTGATGTCGAGCATCGGGAAACCGGCTACCGGACCAGATGACATGACACTGCCAACACCCTTTTCCACGCCAGGGATATATTCGCGAGGAATATTACCGCCAACAATTTTACTTTCAAACACGTAACCGGATCCCGGCTCGCCTGGTTCGAAAATAATCTTGATGCGCGCAAACTGACCGGAACCGCCGGACTGTTTCTTATGGGTGTAGTCAATTTCAGCAGCACGGGTAATGGTTTCACGATAGGCCACCTGAGGTGCACCAATATTCGCTTCAACCTTGAACTCACGCTTCATGCGATCAACGATAATGTCGAGATGCAACTCGCCCATACCAGCGATAATAGTCTGTCCGGATTCTTCATCAAGCTTCACGCGGAAGGACGGATCCTCAGCAGCAAGACGATGCAGAGCAGCACCCATTTTTTCCTGGTCAGCCTTGGTTTTAGGCTCGATCGCAATTTCGATCACTGGCTCAGGGAATTCCATACGCTCCAGAATAACCGGTTTGATCAGATCACACAGTGTATCACCCGTTGTTGTGTCCTTCAGACCAACAATGGCAACAATATCACCCGCATAAGCCACTTTGATCTCTTCACGTGAATTAGAGTGCATCTGAACCATACGGCCGATACGCTCACGCTTGTTCTTCACGGAATTGAGCAGAGTTGAACCAGTTTCCAGCTTGCCGGAATAGA
Organism: uncultured Pararhizobium sp.; assembly: GCA_964578105.1. Lineage (GTDB taxonomy): Bacteria > Pseudomonadota > Alphaproteobacteria > Rhizobiales. The sequence goes on along the minus strand of CAZOCA010000127.1, from coordinate 6,410 downwards.
TGCGGCAGAATGTCAAAGAGCCGTACTGATCGTCCATCAGTTTGAAAGCCAGCATGGAGAGCGGCGCTTCATCGTTCGATGCGCGTGTTGTCTCTTCATCGGTCTTTGGATCGATACCAGCAATCGAAGGCACGTCAACCGGACTTGGAAGGTAGTCAACAACCGCATCAAGCAAAGGCTGAACACCCTTGTTTTTAAATGCCGTTCCACAAAGGATCGGAACAAACAAATTGTGGATTGTTCCGGCCCGGATCAAAGATTTAAGCTTCGCATTGTCAGGCATATCGCCTTCCAGATAAGCTTCCATGGCAGCTTCTTCAGCTTCCACAGCAATCTCGATCAGATCGTCACGGTACTTAATGGCCTGATCAAGCATGTCTTCTGGAATTTCACCATAAACATATTCGGCACCAAGCTTTTCTTCTGCCCATGTGATGCTGCGCATCTCAACAAGATCGATAACACCAACGAAATCGTTTTCAGCGCCAATTGGCAGCTGGATAGGTGCTGCAGTCGCACCAAGACGCTCTTTAACCATCTCAACGGAGCGGTAAAAGTCGGCACCAATCTTGTCCATTTTGTTGACAAAGATCATGCGTGGCACTTTGTACTTATCAGCCTGACGCCAAACGGTTTCTGTCTGAGGCTCAACACCGGCATTGGCATCCAACAATGCAACCGCACCATCAAGAACGCGCAAGGAACGCTCAACTTCAATTGTGAAATCAACGTGTCCAGGTGTATCGATAATGTTCAGAAGCTTACCGTTCCAGGAAGTGGTTGTTGCAGCTGAGGTGATTGTAATACCACGCTCCTGCTCCTGCTCCATCCAATCCATGGTGGCAGCACCATCATGAACTTCACCAATTTTGTGGCTCTTGCCAGAATAGTACAACACACGCTCGGTGGTTGTTGTCTTACCCGCATCAATATGGGCCATAATGCCAAAGTTGCGGTAGTCTTCAATCTTGTGACTGCGAGTCATGACGGAAAGTCTCTCAAAAATTACCAGCGATAATGGGAGAACGCTTTATTAGCGTCAGCCATTTTGTGCGTGTCTTCGCGCTTCTTAACGGCAGAACCACGATTGTTAGCTGCATCCAGCAATTCGCCCGAAAGACGATCAATCATGGTTGTTTCGTTGCGCTTGCGTGCAGCAATAATCAACCAGCGAATAGCCAGCGCCTGACGGCGCTCGTTACGAACTTCAACAGGAACCTGATAAGTAGCACCACCAACACGGCGGGAGCGAACCTCAACCTGAGGCATAACGTTCTCAAGAGCCTGATGAAAAAGAACAACAGGGTCCTGGCTCGTTTTTGCGCTCATGATATCCATGGCACCGTAAACAATGCTTTCAGCGGCGGACTTTTTGCCGTCCTGCATAACGCTGTTCATGAATTTTGAAAGAACGACATCTCCGAATTTCGGATCAGGAATGATATCGCGCTTCTCAGCTCTGTGACGACGAGACATATCTATGCCCTCTTATTTCGGACGCTTAGCGCCATATTTGGAACGGCGCTGCTTACGGTCTTTAACGCCCTGTGTATCGAGAACGCCGCGAATGACGTGGTAACGAACACCGGGCAAATCCTTCACGCGGCCGCCACGGATCAATACAACGGAGAATTCCTGAAGGTTGTGACCTTCACCTGGAATATATCCGATGACTTCAAAACCATTGCGCAAACGAATCTTTGCAACTTTACGCAAAGCCGAGTTCGGCTTTTTTGGAGTGGTTGTGTACACGCGGGTGCATGAACCCTGTTTCTGAGGGTTTGCTTCAAGCGCTGGAACTTTGTTCCGCTTGACTGGCGCCTTGCGTGGCTTCCGGATCAACTGGTTAATCGTTGGCATGCCGTCTCTCTCAGCCGTTCGGCTTAAAATCTCTAACAGATGACTGGATATCGGATCCACGCCCCGGCTTGCGTACAAACATACACAAAAGCCCCATTCCATCCGCGAGGATGGTGGAGCCGGCTAACCAGAGGACCACAGCTAAGCCGCGGTCATGAACCCGTATTTTCAGTCGCTTATATAAGACAGTGTTTAAAACTTTATCTTTGGCGCGTCGCCGCAGACTGTGTGTTTCACGACCTGTCTTCTTATGGCGCGGAACATATGGCCATCACCGTCACGCGTCAAGTATAATTTGGGGACTTTTTTCGGCAGCCGTAAAAACCGCCAAGCTTGCTGAATCATGCGAAAAATCCTGTAATGGTTTGCAGTAATTGCGCGGAAAAACCGAATACAGCGATTGTCTCTCTGTTTAGTCCATCTCTGTCCCGGAAGAGGCATAGATAATGGCCGCCACGTCACCGGCAACAGCCCGCTCAAAGGCCTCTTCAACTTCCTCATCGATCATAGATTCGTCAACAACGCCGCCCTTTTGCCAATCGATTCCCTGCCAGCCTTCATTTGTCATGTACTCAGCGGCCATTGACACAGCCAAGTCCAGATCGTCAGCTTGTAGAAAGACTTGAAATTCATATTCAGGCTGGTCCTTTGGCCCGGCTTCACCAACCAGGGTTTTGTGAACTCCGCCCTCACCTACGACAACGTATATATCTTTACCCATTCCAGTCTCTTTTAAGATTTGAGGTCATTTGCTGCGCTTCTAGTCGCATGAGACCGGAAACTCAATGTTTGAGTTTTGGAAGCCATGTCACCTTGATCAGCCTTCCCAATTGCCACAAGGACAGCGGACAGCCTTCAACGCCCTCGCCCGACACATCCTGGACCAGGAAACTGCATTCGTCCAAGACATGGCGAGAGAACAATCGGATCGGTTGTCATGCTACCTTCAAAGCGCATGAACACATGGCCCGCCTTGATCGTTACCCTGTCACACACGATAGTCCAAACCGGCCCTCAGAGCATATCCTCCAGGCCAGCCGGAGCTGCAGGTGCATCATCCAATTGGATGACTATTTTGTATTGTATCTTGGATGCGACAAGGTTCCCACATCATGTCTGATTGCGCTGTCGCAACCAAAATGGGCCGCCAAACAAGTTTGGCGGCCCATTAATATTTTCGCGATGTTTTATAGTTGGTTAGAGACCTTCAGCAGCTGTTTCTGCTGCAACTTCCGCAGCAGACGCCAGAGAAGCCTTCTTACGCTCATCCAAAATCAAATCATCACGGCGACCTGCAATAATTTTCATGCGGTTCATAGCACCACCTGTACCGGCCGGGATCAGACGACCCACGATGACGTTCTCTTTCAAGCCTTCAAGCGTATCAGCCTTGCCGTTCACAGCAGCTTCGGTCAGGACACGCGTTGTTTCCTGGAACGATGCAGCCGAGATGAATGACTTCGTCTGCAGGCTGGCCTTGGTGATACCAAGCAGAACCGGGCTGGCCGTTGCGGGCGTTTTGCCTTCTTCAACCAGTTTTTCATTGTTCGTCTCGAACTCGATACGGTCGACCTGCTCACCATTCAGATAGTCAGCATCATTGGCTTCAGTCACTTCAACCTTCTGCAGCATCTGACGGACAATCACTTCGATATGCTTATCGTTGATCACAACGCCCTGCAGACGATAGACATCCTGAATTTCATTGACGAGATAGGAAGCCAGTTCCTCCACGCCCTTGATCGCCAGAATATCATGCGGTGCTGGCAGGCCATCCATGATGTAGTCACCCTTTTCAACCACGTCACCATCCTGCAGATGGAATGGCTTGCCTTTAGGAATAAGGTATTCCTGCGGCTCCATGGTCTCATCAAGCGGCTCAATCACAATGCGACGCTTGTTCTTGTAGTCGCGACCAAAGCGGATTGTACCACCAATTTCTGCGATGATTGCATGATCCTTTGGACGACGCGCCTCGAACAGTTCGGCCACGCGCGGCAGACCACCCGTGATATCCCTTGTTTTGGCACTTTCCAGCGGAATACGAGCCAAAACATCACCGGCCTTGACCGATGAACCTGGATCAACCGACAGAACCGCATCCACAGACAATTGATAGCGGGCTTCACGACCGCGATCGAGTTTGTAGACCTCACCATTCTTGTCTTTCACAGTCATGGCCGGCTTAAGATCGCCACCCTTGGAACTGCTGCGCCAATCAGTAACAACACGCTTGGTGATTCCGGTTGCCTCATCAGCGTTTTCTGACACAGACAAGCCATCGACCAAATCTTCATACTCAACCACACCACCAACTTCGGTGAGAATTGGGCGTGTATACGGATCCCATTCAGAGATACGCTGACCGGATTTGATCTTGTCGCCATCATCCACATGGACACGCGCACCATAATTGATGCGGTGAACCGCGACTTCAGCACCCTGCTCATCAGTGATGAGCACAGACATGTTGCGGCCCATGGCAATCAGCTTGCCATCGGAATCGCGCACAACATTGCGGTTACGAAGGCTGATGGTGCCGTCAAAGTTACTTTCGATGAAGGAACTATCGACAACCTGTGCCGTACCACCAATGTGGAACGTACGCATGGTCAACTGTGTGCCAGGCTCACCGATAGACTGAGCCGCGATCACGCCGACAGCTTCGCCCATATTGACGGTTGTACCACGCGCCAGATCACGTCCGTAACATGCGCCACACACGCCAACTTTGTTCTTACAGGTCAGAACCGAACGGATTTTCACTGACTGGATACCAGCAGTTTCAATCATATCCACTTCTTTTTCTTGGATCAAAGTGTTCTGAGGCACAACGGTTACGCCGTCCATTGTGATGACATCAGCAGCCGTTGTACGACCCAATGTGCGCATACCCAAAGTTGCCACAACCTGACCGGAATCCACCACTGCCTGAACAGTCAAACCGTCGTCGGTTCCGCAATCTTCCTTGGTAATGATGCAATCCTGCGCAACATCAACGAGGCGGCGGGTCAGATAACCGGAGTTGGCTGTTTTCAGAGCCGTATCCGCAAGGCCTTTACGAGCCCCGTGGGTGGAACTGAAATATTCCATCACGGTCAGGCCTTCTTTAAAGTTGGCGATGATTGGAGATTCAATGATCGAGCCATCCGGACGCGCCATCAGACCGCGCATACCAGCCAACTGTTTCATCTGAGCGGGTGAACCACGTGCACCGGAATGCGACATCATGTAGACCGAGTTCATCGGCTTCTGACGTCCGGTCTCTTCGTCCATCTGAACGGAGGAGATGCGTTTCATCATCTCATCAGCAACTTTGTCGGTACATTTCGCCCAGGCATCAACAACTTTGTTGTACTTCTCGCCCTGGGTGATCAGACCGTCATTATATTGCTGCTCATATTCCTTGGTCAGTGCGCGGGTTTCTTCCACGAGACCCTTTTTGGTGTCGGGAATAACCATGTCATCCTTACCAAAGGAGATGCCGGCCTTGAATGCGTTGCTGAAACCAAGCTGCATGATGCGGTCACAGAAGATCACACTCTCCTTCTGACCGCAGTGGCGATATACCACATCAATCATGCCGGAGATTTCTTTCTTGGTCATCAGACGATTGCATGTGTCGTAAGGCACATTGTGATGCTTCGGCAAAAGATCACCAATCAACATACGGCCCGGCGATGTCTCGTGAATTCCGGAGACCACATTGCCATCTTCATCAGCTGTCAGGAAACGACCCCTGATCTTGGAGTGCAGCGTAACGACACCATTGTCCCGCGCATCCTGAACTTCGGCAATATCGCCAAACGCCATGCCCTCACCGGGCTCATTTTCAGACTGAAGTGACAAGTAATAAAGACCCAGAACAATATCCTGTGACGGCACAATAATCGGCTGACCATTGGCAGGATGCAGAACATTGTTGGTCGACATCATCAACACGCGTGCTTCCAACTGGGCTTCCAGTGAAAGCGGAACGTGAACGGCCATCTGGTCGCCATCAAAGTCAGCGTTGAACGCTGCGCAAACCAAAGGATGAAGCTGAATAGCTTTACCTTCAATCAGAACAGGCTCAAATGCCTGAATGCCAAGACGGTGAAGCGTCGGGGCCCGGTTCAGCATGATCGGATGTTCGCGAATAACCTCGTCCAGGATATCCCAGACTTCGGGACGCTCTTTTTCAACAAGCTTTTTGGCCTGTTTCACCGTTGATGAGTAGCCCTTTGCGTCCAAACGCGAATAGATGAACGGTTTGAACAGCTCCAGCGCCATTTTCTTCGGCAGGCCGCACTGATGCAACTTCAATTCGGGGCCCACCACGATGACGGAACGTCCGGAATAATCAACACGCTTGCCGAGCAAGTTCTGGCGGAAACGGCCTTGCTTGCCTTTCAGCATGTCGGAAAGAGATTTCAATGGACGCTTGTTGGTACCCGTAATGACACGGCCACGACGGCCATTATCAAACAGCGCATCAACAGCTTCCTGCAGCATCCGCTTCTCGTTCCGGATGATGATGCCCGGTGCGCGCAATTCCATCAAACGCTTCA
>CAZOCA010000126.1:0-7652 GCA_964578105.1 uncultured Pararhizobium sp. | reverse complement strand
CAGATTGACTGACATAGACGTGCACAGCATTTGACATCACCACACATGGAATGAGCGGTTTCAGTGGTTCTGAAACAAGCGCCTGAAGCGGATGGCTTTCGATAGGAAGTGGGACATCCACCATATCCGCGATGATTGTCGAATGTCCGGCAGCCACTGAGCCAATTTTTGGCGTTTTGATGCTGCCTTTGGTGGTCTCAAGCCCGGTCACTTCACCGGCTTCTGTACGAATACTCGTGACTTCGCATTGCTGAATGATATCAACGCCCAGAGCATCTGCAGCGCGTGCCAGACCCCAAACCACCGCATCATGACGATTCACGCCGCCCGAGCGTTGCAATGTGCCACCAATCACCGGATAGCGCATACCCTCATCGATGCTGATCGGAGGACAGAACTCCTTGACTTGCTTTGCATCCAGCCACTCGGAATCCACACCGTTCAGACGGTTGGCTTCAACCCTGCGCTTCAGGGTGCGGGCCTCACCTTCGTCATGAGCCAGATTCAGCACACCACGATGACTCATCATGATGTTGTAGTTGAGATCGCGTCCAAGCGTGGTCCAAAGATTCAAGGCGTGATTATAAATCGCAGCACTTGCATCATAGAGATAGTTCGACCGAATAATGGTGGTATTCCGGCCCGAATTACCGCCGCCAATCCAACCTTTTTCCAACACGGCAATGTTCGTCATACCGTGGTTTTTGGCAAGATAATAAGCCGTAGCAAGCCCGTGAGCACCACCGCCAATGATGACGGCATCATAGGCAGGTTTCAGCTCTGGTTCGCGCCACTGCGCTTGCCAGCCCGTATGCCCTTGCAGCCCTTGCCGGATCAGGTTGAATACATTGTATTTCGAAGACATCGCGCAGACATCCTCCAGTTAGAGCAGCGCCAAAGAAAATTTGGCCAAGCCTATTGGTTTTCATGTCTCATGCCTATCGTCAATACGCTGGCAAATTTATCTCATTGCGACATTCGAATTCTGTCTGCCTCTCTTAGAAAAGTCCTTCAATCTCGCCATTGTCATTGAGAAAGATCTTTTCAGATGATGGCACCCTGGGCAAACCGGGCATTGTCATAACGGCCCCGGTGACGACCACGACGAAACCGGCACCTGCGGAAAGCCGAACTTCACGAATTGGCACCACATGCCCTGTGGGCGCACCGCGCAAATTCGGATCCGTCGAAAACGAATATTGCGTCTTGGCCATACAGACCGGAAGATCGCCATAACCCTTTGCCTCCCAGTCCCGCAATTGGTCACGAACCGATTTATCGGCAATGACTTCTTCCGCACGATAAATCCGCTTGGCGATGGTTTCGATCTTGTCAAATAGCGGCATGTCGTCGGCATAGAGAGGCGCAAATTGTGATGCGCCAGATTCGGCCAACTCGACAACTTCATGCGCCAGTTCTTCAATACCTTTGGACCCGTGCGCCCAGTGTTTGCAAAGAATGGCCTTGGCGCCCAGCGACGTCACATAATCCTGAATAGCTGAAACCTCAGCGTCTGTGTCAGATACGAAATGGTTGATGGCAACCACGGCTGGTACGCCGAACTGCTTCACATTCTCGATATGCCGCCCCAGATTGGCGCAGCCTTTTTTAACAGATTGAACATCTTCAGTGCCCAGATCATCCTTGCCCACACCACCATTCATTTTCAACGCACGTACGGTGGCAACAATGACGGCCGCAGAAGGTTTCAGGCCTGCCTTGCGGCACTTGATATTGAAAAACTTCTCTGCGCCCAGATCAGCCCCGAATCCCGCTTCAGTGACAACGTAATCAGCAATTTTCAGCGCAGTTGTGGTCGCCACAACCGAATTGCAGCCATGCGCAATATTTGCAAACGGTCCACCGTGAACAAAGGCAGGATTGTTCTCAAGTGTCTGCACGATGTTGGGCTGCATTGCATCCTTCAAAAGCACAGCCATGGCCCCATCGGCCTTCAGGTCACGGGCATAAACTGCACTTTTGTCGCGCCGATACCCAACAATGATGGCCCCGAGGCGTTTTTCCAAATCTTTCAGGTCTGTCGACAGGCACAAAATTGCCATCACTTCCGACGCCACTGTTATGTCAAATCCGGCTTCACGCGGAAAACCATTGGCAACACCGCCCAGGGAGCAGACGATCTCCCGCAGCGCCCGATCATTCATATCCATCACACGGCGCCATGCGATACGGCGCTGATCAATTTCCAGTGCATTGCCCCAGTAAATATGATTGTCGATCATCGCCGACAGCAAATTATGTGCTGATGTGATGGCGTGAAAGTCACCCGTAAAGTGAAGGTTCATATCTTCCATAGGCACGACTTGGGCATATCCACCACCGGCCGCACCGCCTTTTATGCCAAAGCACGGCCCTAGCGATGCTTCCCGAATACAAATAGCTGCCTTTTTGCCAATGCGATTTAGGCCGTCTCCAAGCCCTACGGTTGTAGTGGTCTTGCCCTCACCTGCTGGCGTCGGGTTGATGGCTGTCACAAGGATCAACTTACCGTCCGGGTTGCCCTTCACTGATTGAATGAAGTCAGCAGACACCTTTGCCTTGTCGTGGCCGTAGGGAAGCAGATGCTCAGTCGGGATGCCCAATTTGGCACCGATTTCCTGGATTGGCTGTTTTGACGCGGCCCGTGCGATTTCGATGTCGGATTTATGAGCACTCATGCTGGATTCCATTCTGCCAGATTGATGTGAGAAAGACGTTTCGGACCTGAGCCCAAACCCCATTAGACTTTGCGGATTGCCTGCCTTTCGCAATTCGATTGACTAACCTTAGCTTTCGACTTAACTCGATAATGCAGCAATTGCGACATTGCCTGGTCAGAAATCAGCCAAAATCAATGGTGCCAGTTCGAAAGTCAGGCCACAATTGGGAGCAAATAGTCGTTGAGACGCTTTGTGTTTTTAGCCCTTCCGAATTTTTCCATGATTGCCTTCACGACGGCAATTGAGCCACTTCGTCTTGCCAATCGCTTTCTGCTGGAAGACACATATTCCTGGCAAATCATCTCGACAGATGGCCAACCGGTGCGTGCCAGCAATGGGCTGCAGATATCGGTTGACGGTTCGTTGGATGACATTACGGCCCAATCCAACATGGATGAACGGCCCGATATGGTCGTGGTCTGTTCCGGCATAGATGTCGATCAGCTTGAAACCAAACATACCAAGGCGATGATCAGGCGCCTTTACAGGACAGGTATCGCCATTGGTGGCCTGTGCACAGCATCATGGATATTGGCCGACGCCGGCCTTCTGGAAGACAAGCAATGTGCCATTCACTGGGAAAATATGCCCGGCTTTATGGAAAAGTTTCCCAACGCGCATGTTCATGCAGATTTGTTTGAAGTCGATGGTCGGCTTTACACCTGCGCCGGTGGCACTGCAGCACTTGATATGATGCTTTACATCATCGCCCAGGATCATGACGAACCAATCATCAACCGGATTTGCGAACAGTGTCTGACAGATCGTGTCCGCAGTTCATCAGACAGGCAGCGATTGCCGCTACGGGCAAGGCTCGGTGTCCAGAACGCGCGCCTTCTGAGCATTATCGAAATGATGGAAGCCAACATATCCGAACCATTAGCCCTAACGGAAATTGCCAAAACTTCCAATCTTTCGCGCCGTCAGATCGAACGTTTGTTCCGGCAAAACCTTGGCCGGTCACCGGCCCGATATTATTCTGAACTGCGTCTTGATCGGGCACGGCATCTGTTGTTGCAGTCCAATCTGCCAATTGTCGATGTGGCAATTGCCAGTGGATTCGTATCAGCGTCTCATTTTTCCAAATGCTACCGCGATCAGTTTGGCCGTTCGCCGCAAGTAGAACGCCGCGAAAGGGAACGGGCCCAACGCGCAGCAACTGTTGATTTGGCCTCAGAACTCCACACTGAAGAAAGTCTGGTAGCGCCACTCTGAAAGCTGGACAGGCAACCGGCAAATTGGCATAGTCCGCCGCATATCAACAGGTTCGCCGGTCACAGGATATTTGACGCATGAAAAACTTCTTCCTCCGCTTCTTCACTTGGTGGAATGGCCATACGGTTGGAACCAATTTTTATCTTTGGCGCAAAGGTGAGCAGGTCGGCGAAGACGAGTTGGGCAATGTCTACTACAGGGCCGAAAACGACAAGCGCCGCATGGTCATGTATAATGGCGAAGCAGATGCCTCAAAAATTCCTGCTGGCTGGCATGCCTGGATGCACCATCGCACAGACACGGCTCCAGTAGATGAGACCTATGTTGCCAAAGACTGGCAATTGCCACATCAGGCCAATATGACAGGCAGCGCTCTGGCTTATCGTCCGCCAGGCTCCATCATGACAAAAGAAACCCGCCCGCAGGTCACAGGCGACTACGAGCCCTGGACACCCTGAGCTTCCAGACTTTCGCCGCATTTACCCGCAATGGACACTTGGACCTGTAAAAGGTGATTCCAAGAATTGATGATGAAAACCGGAATGCTAGATAATCCTAAATACTGTCGATTGATCGGGATCGCATTGTGCGGCCTGATTGGCCTTGGTGCTTTTTTTGCGTCGGCACAAAATGCTGTTGCTGAACGCCTGAACAATCCGGTTGCGGTGTTTGCCGGTCTTGACAAGATCACCGGCCGCATCATCGCATTCGACGTCTATATTGATGAAACCGTTCAATTCGGAGCGCTGCAGGTAACACCTCGCGTGTGTTACTCACGCCCACCTACAGAACCACCCAACACCACATCCTTTGTGGAAGTTGATGAGGTCACACTACACAACGAGATTCGCCGCCTGTTTGGTGGCTGGATGTTTGCATCAAGTCCGGGTCTGAAAGGTGTGGAGCACGCCGTTTATGACGTATGGCTGACCGGCTGCAAGCAGGAAACCGAGATCGCACCGCCCGCAAACTCCGGTTAATCTACAGAATTTCCAATTTCCTTATCATACCGATAGAAATCGCTGTCGATCTGCAAAGCGTCTTGCAACAACTCATTATAATCGGCGCGCGGCACTTCATGAGCGCCGAACTTCCTCAGATGATCGGTAACAAACTGCGTATCCAGCAGCGTAAAGCCGCCAGCTTTGAGACGGTCTCGCAAATGAACCAGCGCGACTTTTGAAGCATCCGGTATACGCGAAAACATGCTCTCACCAAAAAAAGCGCCGCCGATGTGAATGCCATACAGCCCTCCCATCAAAGCGCCATCTTTCCAGCATTCCACCGTGTGACAGAACCCCATATGGAACAATTCGCCATACAACTCGCGAATGGGTTGGTTTATCCAGGTTTCACGCCGGTCGGAAGTCAGTTCCGCACAGCCTGAAATGACACCATCAAAGTCCGTATCGACACGAATATCAAAAACACCCTTTCGAATGATTTTTGAAAGACTGCGCGGCACATGAAATGTGTCGAGGGGAATGACGCCGCGTTGATCCGGCTCGATCCAGTAGAGTGTAGGATCATCCGCAGACTCAGCCATCGGAAACAAACCGCAGGCATAGGCTTTCAGCAGCACCTGCGGCGTAATCTTCATTTGGTCGGCGTCATACTCACTCATGTGATATGCGGAATCCCGTTTCTAGAGATCCAGATGCTTCTCCAGCCAATGAATATCATACATGCCATTGGCAATATCCGGATTATCGACCAGCTCTTCAAACAGCGGAATAGTTGTTTTGATCCCATCCACCACATATTCACCAAGAGCGCGGCGCAAACGCATCATGCATTCAACGCGGCTTCTGCCATGCACAATCAGCTTGCCAATCAGACTGTCATAATGCGGTGGCACCAGATAGCCCTGATAGACAGCGGAATCGACGCGTGTTCCAAGCCCACCTGGCGGATGATAATGCGTAATGCGACCCGGTGACGGTGCAAACGTGGCTGGGTCTTCCGCATTGATGCGGCATTCAATGGCATGACCGGAAAATTCTACATCTTCCTGCACCATCGTCAATCTTCCGCCAGCAGCAATGCGAATCTGTTCATGCACAAGATCAATGCCGGTAATTGCTTCCGTAACCGGATGCTCCACCTGCAAACGTGTGTTCATTTCAATGAAGTAAAATTCGCCGTCTTCATACAGAAACTCAATCGTTCCGACACCGGAATATCCAAGATCAGCCATCGCCTTGGCAACAACACCGCCAATTCGGTTCCGCTGCTCATCATTAAGTGCCGGCGAAGGGGCTTCTTCCCAAACCTTCTGGTGCCGACGCTGAAGGGAACAATCACGTTCTCCCAGGTGGATGGCTTTACCATGTCCATCCCCCAGCACTTGGATTTCAATGTGGCGTGGTTTTTCCAGATACTTTTCAAGATAAACAGTGTCATCACCAAAAGCCGATTTGGCTTCTGAGCGCGCGCCCTGAAGTGCACTTTGCAAGTCGCTTGCGGTCTTCGCCAGCTTCATGCCGCGACCGCCACCACCGGCAGATGCTTTTACAAGAACAGGATATCCAATATCTTCCGCAATTTTTGCCGCTTCAGCAAAATCGGTGACGCCGCCATCAGAGCCGGGAACCACGGGAATTCCGAGTTTCTTGACTGTTTCCTTGGCCGCGATCTTATCGCCCATAACCCTGATATGCTCGGACTTTGGTCCGATGAAGGTTAGATTGTGCGCCTCCAGAATCTCGGCAAACCGTGCATTTTCGGATAAGAACCCGTAGCCGGGATGAACCGCTTCAGCGCCAGTGATTTCACAGGCAGCCAGAATTTCCGGGATATTGAGATAGCTTTGCGCCGCCGGTGGCGGACCAATGCAAACACTCTCATCTGCAAGACGCACATGCATGGCATCCTGATCTGCAGTTGAATGAACAGCCACAGTCTGGATGCCCAATTCGCGGGCGGCGCGCAGTATACGCAGTGCAATCTCGCCGCGATTGGCGATCAGAATCTTATTGAACATGTCTTGCCTATTCGAGGGTCAGGAGAGGTTCGCCATATTCAACAGGTTGACCGCTTTCGACGAAAATTTCGGTTACCTTGCCAGCCCTGTCCGCTGAAATCTGATTCATATGTTTCATGGCCTCAACGATCAGAATCGTCTGGCCAGCAGTCACAGTATCACCAACCTTGACGAATTCGTCTGCCCCGGGCTCAGGCGCCAGATAAGCTGTACCAACCATCGGTGACTTCACCACATGGCCTTTAGATTTTGCAGCTTGAGGGGCCTCTGCAGTTGCGGTTGGCGCTGACTGCATTACCGGCGCAGCCATGGCCGGTTGAGCTACAGGCGCTGCCACTGACATGGTGATGTTGCGGGCAACCCTGATATGCAAATCGCCCTGCTCTACCTCAATTTCGGTCAGATCCGTTTCATTCAGGATGACAGCCAACTGGCGCACGAGTTCCTGATCGATTTTGTTGTCTTTAGACATAACGCCTCATTTCAAACTACCCCGCAGGGACCAATGTGTCCCATATAACATTAATCACGCAAAGTGCGAGCAAATAGCCCTTGATAATTTCCCCGACAAGACACCTTGCGAAACACGCAAAGGTCGCCTCTCATTCCTACCAGCGCTGTCGAGTGGATAAACCGCTCAACACCAATTGGCATAATGATATAGCCTTATAGAAATAAGCAATAGATAAGGAAAGATGGCGAGAAACACCGATCCCCAGAAAATTACCGAACCG
>CAZOCA010000125.1:0-7657 GCA_964578105.1 uncultured Pararhizobium sp. | reverse complement strand
CCTGATCTGCGCAACCCGATTGAAATGGAAGCCGTCACCGAGCATTTTGCAGGGTCCGGCTTCAAGATTTTTGCGGGCATGATTGAGCGCGATCCGAAGGTTGAGGTCTGGGCAATCCCAGCGAAAACTGGTGGCAGCCGCGCGTTCTGCGATCGTATGAACAGCTGGGCGCAGGGCGAAGGCCAGCCCGGACTTGGCTATATCTTCTTCCGTATGGAAGGCGAAGAGATTGTTGGCGCTGGACCATTGGCGAAGAATATTGGCCCTGAGCGCACGACAGCTTTGCGCAATCAGCTTGGGCTTGGTGACGGCGATTCAGTGTTCTTTGTGGCTGGTGTCCCATCAAAATTTGCAGCCTTCGCTGGCGCCGCTCGTACCCGCGTCGGTAGCGAGCTTGGCCTGATCGATGAAGACCGGTTTGCTCTGTGCTGGATTGTCGATTTCCCGATGTATGAGTGGGATGAAGAAAACAAGAAGGTTGAATTCTCTCATAATCCATTCTCCATGCCTATTGGTGGCGTCGAGGCTTTGGAAAATCAGGATCCACTCACCATCAATGCCTATCAATATGACATGGTGTGCAACGGGTTCGAAATCGCCTCCGGCGCCATCCGGAACCATGATGTTGACGTCATGACAAAGGCATTTGGCATAGCTGGCTATGCGGAACACGTGCTGGAGGAGCAGTTTGGCGGTCTTTATCGCGCCTTCAAATTTGGCGCACCACCACATGGCGGCATGGCTGCTGGTGTCGACCGTATCGTGATGTTGCTGGTTGGGGCTAAAAACCTGCGGGAGGTCACTTTGTTCCCGATGAACCAACAGGCTCAGGATCTGCTGATGGGGGCTCCGGCCCCTGCAACAGCCAGCCAGTTACAGGATTTGCATCTGCGGGTTATCCCGTCTGCAAAGTCCTGATTTTCCGAGTTTATTGAGTTCGCCAACGGTTTGGTGCCGTTGGCGAATGCTCTAGTTTGGAAGCGGCTCGGAGCCTTCTTGTGGGCTGTCGGGCTTGTTTTGAATGGTGATGCCCAGCAGCGCCAGCAACTTGCGCGGATCACCGCGTAGCTGGCGCTCAATGTCTGCAATGGCAACGCCCGCTTCAGGTTTCAGCTCGACAATCAAGGCATCAGGGTTTGGCAGGAAAGCCTGCAAAGCCGTGACAAGTTCCTTCTGGAATCTCTGATTCTGCAAAACTGCGACCAGGAACGGAAGGGTCGCACCCACTTGACCTCGGAGCACGTCACCCTTGGTGTTCAGCTTTGCCGCTTGCGCATCAAACCCAGCTTCAACGATGCCAGAATTGCTGAATGTAATCTGCGAGCCCGTGAGTTTGCCACTGCGGATGCTGGTGCTGGCCTGTGAGGGGCTTGTAAAGGGCGATGTCGCGACATCTTCAATTCGGGCTGCAACTTGAAGCCGGCCAAGGTCTTGAATGTCGATGTCCAGCTCTTCCAGCGTCAGCACCTGCTGCGAGGATTCATATTGCACTGACAAAGACTGATTAAGTTCCAGTGTCTCAGTGTCCATCGTGCGCAGGATGCTGGTCAATCGTGTGATCAGACCTTTGCCTTCGGGGATAAGCGCTGTCGGAAAGCGCAGTTTTTCCAAGGTCATTGCCAGGCCGTTGGGGGAGCCATCGGCATTGGTTTTTGTCTTCAGATCCAGTGACTGGATGCCAGCTTCCAGTGCCAAATCAGGAACATCTGCTTCAAACCCTTCCAGAAAAACCGATGTGAAGGTCGGTATCAGTGCTGCCGTTGAAACAGCGTCTCCATCCAGTTTTGCCCGCAAGATATCTTTGTCAGGGAAGTCTGCATTTTTGACCGTTGCGCGATTGATTTGCAGCGCTCCAAGATCAGTCAGGCTGGCACGCAATTCCTGTAGATCAATTTCGGCAAAACCGCCCAGAGACGCCTGTGACATCCCCATTGATCCAATTGTAAAGTAGTCAATACCCAATGCTTCTGTGCTGAGCCGTTGCAGTTGCAGTTCCTCCACATCAAATGCAGACGCCATGCTCAGCAGGAATTTTGGGACGTCGGCATTCGGCACTGCATCGATACCGTTTGGGCTTTTTGCAACGGTGATCAGGTTTTCCCTGGTTGTCTCATCCAGTGCTTCCAATGTGAGATTGGCCAGGCGCATGGCATCGATGGATAAGGTCAGACCGCCAATTGAAACCGCGTAGTCGCGTACGGTGAGACCTTCCAGGATCACACCTTTGGTATCCCAACCGAGCGTGGGGTCCAGCAGCGAGGTGAAGGTATTGATGTTCAACCCGGTAAAAACAGCGTCCTTGAAGCTTTCCCGTACAATGGGTTCCAAGGGCGGGCTCAGAGACAGTGTATCGGCAATTTCCCAAGTTCCGATCTGGCGCTCTTTGACATTGGAAATCACATTTTGGCGGTAGATGCTTTCGCCAAGCAGTTCTGTTTCTTTTTTTGAAGAGTATGTGCGGACTGCCAGTCGGGGAATGCTGATCATATCTGCCTGAACGCTGAGCAGTTGCGTCAAAAACTGGCGCTGGCGTTCAAATTTGTCAGTCCCTCCGTTCTTTGCACCAAGGCGTGCAATGTCCAGGCGGGGCAGTGCTGTTTGATCAAGCACCATCAGGTCAGTCGCAAATTCAAGCTGGCCTTGTCTGATGGAAACCTCGTAGAGGGTGATCTTGTCCGCTTGCGCAACAAACTCACCACCGCGCAGACGTGGACTTTCCAGAATAGCTCTACCAATTGCGACCCGCAGATCGAGGCCGGGCACTTCCAGCAACAGGCCATTCACCAATAAAGCACTATCGCCGGGGCGTGTCGAAATGCTGCCAACACTTCCGTTCGCACCGCCAAAGCGGGTGATCTCCCGAACCCAGCTTTGCAGGGAGTTGTTGATTGTCCGCGAGAATATGCTGTCGAGTGATTGTGAGGTCTGATCGTCCAGACTTTGCGCACGAAGTGGCAGAGTGCTCGCTGCAAATGTTGCAGCGATAACAAAAAGGACGATTCTCAATACAATCATCCGGCCCGTTTCCTTATCTGGTGTGTGCGCTATTCATTGGCACTGATTGATAGGCCTAGCAGATCGACAACCGTACCGGGTGCCGACGTCAGCGCCGCAAAAACCTGAATAAAAGGTGTTGGTTTTTCAGGAGCCATGAGGATGCTGAAAGTCTGAGGATCACTCAAAAATGCGGATACTGCATCCGCGACCTGTTTTTGAAATGCTTCATTGTCCAATACCGCCAGAAAGAACGGCAGGGCTCCCGACAATTGAGCTGCAAGCGCATCTGGCTCAACGCCCATTTTCTCAGCCTGGGCCGACAGAACACGATTGGCCAGCGAATTGTCGTCGATTTTCAGATCGAGACTACCGATGCTGGCGGTTGCGATAATGGCTCTTGGATCCAGCGGGGAGGCCATAAAGCTCTGTGGAATGCCGCCGATGGCAGCAGTGAGCGACAGGGCAGCCGTGTCATCCCCGGTAAGCTCAAAACGCTCCACTGTCAGGTTTTCATTTTCCGGCGCATAAGAGCCTTTTGCCGAAAGCGAGAGATTCAGCTCCTGATAGCCAAGACCGACGATGTCCTGCTTGATCCGCGAATCGGGAAATTTTGCGATCTGAATTGAAATGTCTTGCAGCTCGACTTCACCAGCAACAGGGATGTTGTCCCCATTAATGTCCGCAACAGTGTCGATTGACGCGATCGTCACCAGCCGGTTGTCGGCATCGCCGCCCAGTCGGATGTCTTTCATGGATGATGTCTGATAGCGAAACCATTGGCTTACTGCGCCTTCAACAATTTGCTCAGCAGGCTGAACTGTTACATTGAAAGCGCTTGCGGATGCGACCGTTCCTTCAACCGAGCGGGATTGCAACAAAATGCCCTCTGTCGTGACCTCATTAGCCTTGAAGCCGCCGTCAGCCAGTATTTCAGGTGCAACTATGCGTGTTTCATCAATGATGATACTGGGGCGCTTTGCCTTGTCACGGGTCAGCGTGACTTTTTCCAAAACAACAACATTGTCGGCTTCTTCAAAGCGTGCTGTTTCATAGGCAAACGTGTCCCCGCTGACTTTTGACATGGTTTTAACCAGTGTCTGCCCAACGGTTTCCGCAATATCAGATTGTGCGAAGAGAGGACCTGCTGGCAGCATCAAACCTGTTGCCAGAACCCCTATCGCAAGAACAGAGAGAGGGGCAAATGCCGTACGGAACGAATAGATCATGAAGCTTCTTTCTAACTGCCTCTGCCAATGGCCGATATTCCGGTCATCTGGCGATATTGGATTGTTGCATGCTCTGAGTCCAAACAGACTCGATATGTTGTATTAACTGCTTTTGGCAAAGTGCCTTAGAAATGTTTTTGTATGTGGAATCATCAAATGGTTCAACTCAACAAACCGCACTCAGGCTTTGGCGAAAAAAAGGCCGCAATAAAAATTGCGGCCTTTCAGCATCAGTTTGACGTGTTCCTATTGATTAGCCTCAACCGTGACGCCCAGTAAATCCGGAACGACTTGAGGTGAACTCATGGCAGCTCCTGCAATCTGAGCCACTGGAACCGGATTTTCCGGAGCAATTTTCACGGATAGGGAATTTGGACTGTCCAGGAATTTGGTCACTGCCTCTGTCACCATTTTTGTGAAGGCTTCGTTATTGATCTGGGCCAATCCAAATCCAAGCACAAAGGGCGCCTGAGCTTTCAGTTGGCTGGCGTCCTGGCCGGTCATCTTCGCCGCGAAGTCCAGACCTTTTTCGAAAATCGAATTGTTTGAAAAACTCAGATTTGCACTTCTCAATGTGGCCGTTGCCATCAGCCCCTGTATCTGTTCCGGGTCGCGCAGCAATTCATCGACCATGCCGCCCAGATTGGCAGAAAAATTGATGACGCCCATATCTTGTGCGTCGAATGTCATTTTATTCAGATCAAGCGTTTGGTCTGCGGCATCGTAAGCCGCGTCGATGGCAACATCCAGAATGAGATTTTCATATCCGGAGGCATCCATAAAGGCTTTGGCTTCACCTTCCATGATGCTCGCCGGTAGTGATAAATCATCAATTATCAGCGTGCCTTCGCCACTTATTCCATCGTCGCCAGTGTAAGTTGCTGTGCTTTTCACCGAAGCCACTGTGATGGGAACCGAACCTTTTGGGATGGCATTGATATTAGCGATTTCCGCAGAGGAATACTTCACATTTTCCCATGATTTTGGATCTTCGGGGTCGACGTCCAGAGACGGAATCGACAGGCCTGCAATCGTCACGCTGCTAATGAAAACCTGCGTATCATCATCAACCAGCTCAAACCCGGTTGCGGTAATGTCATCCGCACCGAAGCCTTCTGTATTTTCTTCGTCATATCCCTTCACGGACACAGTGGCGAATGTACCGTTGCCATCACTGCCACTGATTTTGAAATTAAGCACGGTGACCACGTCATTTGACGGGTCGTAAACCGCACTGTCATAAGATGCCTGGGATCCGGAGAGGGTTATCATCTCGACCAAACGGTCTGCCACAGCAACGGGATCTGGTGCAGCAAAGGCTGATCCAGCCTGAAATATGCCTGCGGTTAAAGCCGCGCTGAGCACGGCGTGTCTGAAAGAGTTCATAAAATTCCTCACCAATAGAGCTACGAAAATGGTAATGCAAAACCGAAAGCAACTTAGCGTAAGCGTGTTGATTGGGCTCGGTTTGGTTCGTGTTTAATGCTCACATTTCTGTGACCGGCATTTGGGGACAGACCCGCAAACGTTTGTTTTCCAATAATGCGTCTTTTGGAGAATAACAAGCAACTGTGGTGGCCGAAGCGCGACACGGTGGCCCAAGCACCATACTTTCACCTAAAGTTTTAGTGATTATAAATTTACAAGACTCATCTTTCCCGTGATAAATTGGGGAAAATATATCCTAAGGATTGACGCTGTTGCTTCAAGGAAAGCGATTAATTCTGTTCGTTGGCTTCGCTGCGATGTGTGTCGCAGTGCCCGTTTTTCTTGTCTTTTTGCTGCATCAGGCCGCCCGGGATCGTGAAATCGATCAGGTTATGGAACGCCTGCGGTTTGATTTGAATGCCCAGGTCGAAATTGTTCTGGATGACGCCTTCAATGCTTTGGATACATATGCATTTCCAGCGTTTGGTACTTGTGATGGACTGTCCAGGGAGATAATGCGTCGGCTCGCCTATACCAGCGTCTACGTTAAAGACCTGATGGTTGCAGACGGGAATAATGATGTCATCTGCAATACGTCCGGCAGTCAGCAATCCATTCGCAGGCGAGCCCAATCCCAAGACCTGGCAGACGGCGTACATCAGGTTGAAGCCGTGCAAATCGAATCGGAACAGATCGAAGCCATCCTGATTTCACGCAAATTGGGTGAGAACCGCACCTTGTCTGCGCTTGTTCTTTCCAATTCTCTGGTTGCCGCGCGCAGTCATAAAGCCCTTTTGGAAGATGGATTTGTATTCTTGTCGCTGGTTGATGGCACCGATGTTGGGCGCTACCCACATTCGGCTCTTTCCGCACCGACAGGGCGGCAACTCAATGATTTCTCGGTTCTGGAAGGGCCGTTGACCAGTTTTCCGTTCGAGTTGAAGGTCTTTGTCTCCAATGACAGATTGTCAGAACCATTGACTGATAGTCCTTTTTGGATTTCCGTTTTTGGTGCGTTGGTATTTGGCACAGCGCTGTGCACAGGGCTTTGCTACATGAGCTTTGCGCAGCCAGCGTCACTCAATTCTGTGGAGTTGGCTCTCAGAAACCGGCAATTTGTGGCCAGCTATCAACCAATAGTGAACATCAGAACCGGAGAATTTATCGGCTGCGAGGCCCTGGTCAGGCTGCGAAAACCTGATGGAACGTTGATTGAGCCGAATGCTTTTATCCAGGATGCTGAGGGATCGGGTCTTGCTATTGAAATGACTGTGCTTCTGATGAAACGCATTCGCGCAGATTTGGAAGAGCTTTATGGTCGCAATCCATCACTGAAAGTCGGCATCAATCTGTTCAGTGATCATCTGAACCGGGTTGAAACTGTTACGGAAATTGAACAGGTCTTCGGACCTTCCCAAATTGGGTTCCAGCAATTGACCTTTGAGCTGACAGAGCGTCTGCCGGTGGAATCATCTAAAATGGCCAAGGAAGTTATCGCTAAGATTCAATCACTTGGCTCACAGGTTGCGCTGGATGATGTTGGAACAGGCCATAACGGGTTGAAATATCTCATGGAACTTGGTGTGGATATCATCAAGATCGATAAGCTGTTTATTGATGGCGTGTCAGATTCAGGATTTTCCAGAACCATCGTGGACGCACTCATAAAGCTTGCCAAGGAGATGAATATTCTTGTGGTTGCCGAAGGCATTGAGCGGCTGGATCAGGTTGCCAATTTGAAAGAACTCGGTGTCCATATGGCACAAGGCTATTTCTACTCCAAACCGCTGCCTCCGGAAGCTTTTGTGGCTTTTATGGAAGATGCACTGTCGAAGACTGGTTCAAGCGGCAAGCATGATGGTCAGCACCGTCAAGTGCCTCAGTACCTGAAGCTTGTCAGTAAACACCATCCTGCTAGCAGCTAAGGTCCAGACCCTTGTGCATTGATTGTTTAATACAAAATCCACTTTGCTGATTGCCTAAAAGGCGAATTTCACTTTTCAGTA
>CAZOCA010000124.1:0-7658 GCA_964578105.1 uncultured Pararhizobium sp. | reverse complement strand
AAATACCTTGGCCCGGATTACATTGTCCTCGCCTCTTACGGCCATGTCCGCGACTTGCCTGCGAAGGACGGTTCGGTGCTCCCTGATGAAGAATTTGCCATGATTTGGGAAATTGATGCAAAGGCCAAAAAACGCATCAGTGAGATCTCTGCCGCTGTTAAAGAGGCTGACCGCCTGATCCTCGCGACCGATCCGGACCGAGAGGGTGAGGCCATTTCCTGGCACGTTCTGCAGATCCTGAAGGACAAAAAAATCCTCAAGGACAAGCCGGTCCAGCGCGTCGTGTTCAATGCCATCACCAAAAGCGCCATTTTGGAAGCCATGAAAAATCCGCGCGAGATCGATGTCGATCTGGTCGAAGCCTATCTGGCACGCCGCGCATTGGATTATCTGGTTGGCTTTACCCTGTCGCCGGTCTTGTGGCGCAAACTGCCTGGTGCAAGATCCGCAGGCCGTGTTCAATCCGTGGCGCTGCGCCTTGTCTGTGAACGGGAAATGCAAATTGAGGTCTTCAAGCCGCAAGAATACTGGTCCATTCAGGCAGATCTGAAAACCAGTTTCCGCGAGGATTTGAAAGCTCGACTGGTGGAATATGAAGGCAAGAAAATTCAGCGGTTGACGATTGACGGCGCTGATGAAGCCAACACCATCAAAGCCATGCTGGAAACAGCAAGCTTCACAATTTCAAGCGTTGAGGCAAAACCGCATAAGCGCAATCCACAGCCACCTTTCACAACGTCTACGCTGCAGCAGGAAGCCTCCAGAAAACTGGGTTTTTCCGCATCGCGCACCATGCAGGTGGCGCAGCGTTTGTATGAAGGTGTGGATATTGGCGGTGAAACCACCGGTCTCATTACCTATATGCGAACAGACGGCGTGGACATGGCACCAGAGGCCGTTGCCGAAGTCAGATCACAAATCGGTTCGGAATTCGGCAATGATTATGTGCCGGAAGTTCCGCGCAAATATTTCACCAAAGCCAAAAACACTCAGGAAGCGCATGAGGCGGTTCGCCCCACTGCACTGGCCCGTCACCCGGCAGAAATGTCGAAAACTCTGGAGGCTGATCAGGCACGGCTTTATGAGCTGATCTGGAAGCGCACCATGGCCAGCCAGATGCTGTCTGCGGAGATGGAGCGCACGACGGTCGATATCCTGGCAAACGGATCAGGCAAAAGCGCAACCGTGCGCGCCACCGGAACAGTGATGCGGTTTGACGGCTTCCTGAAGCTTTATCAGGAAGGTCGTGACGATGATGACGAAGAAGCGGAAGGCCGTTTGCCAGCTGTAAAAGTTGGCGAAGACCTGACGCGCGAGAGCATTGCCGCCAGTCAGCACTTCACGGAGCCTCCCCCGCGCTATACCGAAGCCACGCTCATCCGCAAGATGGAAGAATTGGGCATTGGGCGCCCATCGACCTATGCATCGAGCCTGGCAGTGCTGCGCGAGCGCGACTACGTCGAAATGGATCAAAAGCGCCTGGTCCCCCATGATAAGGGCCGCATCGTCACCGCGTTCCTGGAAGGTTTCTTCAAACGCTATGTGGAGTATGATTTCACAGCGCAATTGGAAGAACAGCTTGACCGTGTGTCAGATGGCAAGCTGGACTGGCGTCAGGTCCTGAATGATTTCTGGGGGCAGTTTTCAACCAGCGTTGATGAGATCAAGGAACTGCGCATTACACAGGTTCTGGATGCGCTGAATGAGCTGCTCGGACCGCACATTTTCCCCGAAAAGGAAGATGGATCCGATGCGCGCAAATGCCCGACTTGTGATGATGGTCGCATCAGCCTGAAGGTTGGGAAATTTGGCGCCTTTATCGGCTGTTCAAATTACCCTAAATGTCGTTTCACCAAACAATTGGGCCAAGCTGGCAAGAATGATGGCGAAGCTGAAAACGCCATTATCGAGCTTGGAAAAGACCCGGAAACAGACCAGATGATCACGGCCCGAACCGGCCGTTTTGGTCCCTATGTGCAATTGGGTGAAGAAGCCAAACCCAAACGTGCCAGCCTGCCAAAAACCTGGTCTTTGCAGGCCATGGATCTGGAAAAGGGTCTGGCACTATTATCCCTGCCTCGCCCTGTGGGCGACCACCCGGAAACCGGCAAGCCGATTGTTGCCGGCATCGGGCGCTATGGCCCGTTCGTGCTGCATGACGGTGCCTATGCCAATCTGGAAAGCGTCGACGAAGTGTTCTCTGTTGGGATCAACCGGGCTGTCGCCGCTATCGCCGATAAGGCAGCCAAAGGACCCGGCCGACGTGGAACTGCTGCTGCATTGAAGGAATTGGGTGAACACCCGGACGGCGGTAAAATTACCGTTCACGAAGGGCGCTACGGACCCTATGCCAAATGGGGCAAAGTCAATGCGACTTTGCCAAAAGGCAAGGAGCCGGAAGCCGTCACGCTGGAAGAAGCCATAGAACTGGTGAATGAGCGCGCAACCAAAGGCAAAAAGAAACCCGCAGCAAAGAAGAAGCCTGCTGCGAAAAAGCCAGCAGCAAAAAAACCAGCTGCAAAGAAGAAAGCCGCACCCAAGAAAACAACTGCGGCCAAGGAAGACTGATCATTGGCCAAAAAGAGCAGCTCAGACTTTGATCACTTGCCAAGCAAGGATGATGTGCTGCGCTTTGTTGCCGACAATCCTGGCCGTTCCGGCAAACGGGAAATCGCGAAGGCGTTTAACATCAAGGGCGCAAGCCGGATTGGTCTGAAACGTCTTCTGTCAGAAATGGCCGAAGATGGCAGTCTGGTGCGCCGGCGCAAGAAACTCAGCCGTCCCGGAGAAGTGCCATCAGTCACGGTTCTGCATATTTTTGGGCGTGATGAAGATGGGGAATTGCTGGGCAAACCAGTCAGTTGGGATGAGGCCGAAGATGGCCCGTCCCCACTGGTTTTGCTGACGCGCAGTTCCCGCGACAAAGGCCCTGCGCCGGGCGTTGGTGACCGAGTTCTCACAAAACTGACACCTGAAAACGATGCGGCCTCGGGTCAGCCAACCCATATGGGCAAGGTGATCCGTGTCCTGGAAAAGGAACGGGGCCCTACCCTTGGCATTCTGGGCTTTGATGGTGAAGGCAATGCGCGCCTGATCCCGATTGATAAAAAGCAGAAGGAAATGATGGTCCACGCGGACGATGCCGCCAAGGCCAAAAAGGGCGATCTGATCTCCGTCCGCATTGACAAGCCCGCGCGCTATGGATTGCCAATCGCCCGCATACTGGACGTCATTGGCGATATGACGAATGAAAAAGCGGTCAGTGCCATTGCCCTGCACGCTCATAACATTCCGCACATATTCCCTGAACGCGTATTAGCTGACGCAGAAGCTGCTAAGCCCGCGCCATTGAAGGACCGTGAAGACTGGCGCGAAGTTCCGCTGATTACCATTGATCCCGCTGATGCCAAGGACCATGATGATGCGGTCTATGCCGAGATGGACACTGATCCAGCCAATAAGGACGGCTTTGTCGTAACCGTCGCAATTGCAGATGTGTCCTGGTATGTGCGCCCCGATACGGCGCTCGATAAGGAAGCCCTGCTGCGTGGCAATTCGGTCTATTTCCCCGACCGCGTTGTTCCCATGTTGCCAGAGCGGATTTCAAACGATTTGTGCTCACTGCGCGAAGGTGTCGAAAGGCCAGCGCTTGCTGTCAAAATGACATTTGACGCCGCAGGCCACAAAACAACACACAGCTTTCACCGCATCATGATGCGGTCCGCCGCACGTCTGTCCTACCAGCAAGCACAAAGCGCTATAGAAGGACAGACAGATGACAAGACGGCGCCTATTGTCGATACTATCTTGCAACCGCTCTGGAACGCCTACGCCACGGTTCTGAAAGGCCGTAACAGTCGCGCTCCTCTGGAGCTGAATTTGCCAGAGCGCAAAATTCTGCTGAAAGACGATGGCACGGTGGACCGGGTTCTGGTTCCTGAACGGTTGGATGCACACAAGCTCATCGAAGAATTCATGATTCAAGCCAATGTTGCGGCCGCTGAAAGTCTGGAAGCCAAGAAATCACCCTTGGTCTACCGCGTGCATGAAGCACCATCGCTGGACAAGCTGGAAACGCTGAGGGAATTCCTGCGCTCTCTTGAGATCAACCTGAGCAAGGGCGGTAATCTAAGGCCGCACCATTTCAACGATATTCTGACGCGCGTTGCCGAAACAGAGCACGAAACCGTGGTCAATCAGGTGGTGCTGCGTTCTCAAAGCCAGGCAGCATACAGCCCTGCAAATCTGGGCCATTTTGGCTTGAACCTGCGGCGTTACGCTCATTTCACATCACCCATACGTCGTTATGCCGATCTGATCGTCCATCGCGCTCTGGTCAGCGCTTTAGGCCTTGGCGAAGGTGGGCTTCAACCGGGTTTCGAAACCCGACTTGTAGAGATTGCAGCAGATATTTCCGCCGCCGAGCGCCGAGCGATGCTGGCTGAACGCGATACGATTGACCGCTTGATTGCCGCCCACCTCTCCGATCAAATCGGAGCCCGTTTCCATGGTAGGATTGCCGGTGTTACCAAGGTTGGGTTGTTCATCAAACTGGATAACACCGGTGCTGACGGCTTTATCCCTATTTCAAAACTGGGCTCAGACTACTTCTTTTTCGACGAAGCCCAACACTCTCTGATTGGAGAAAAAAGCCGTGAGCGCTATCGCATTGGTGACCCGGTTGAGGTAAAGCTTGTGGAAGCCGCGCCGGTTGCAGGCGCTCTCCGATTTGAAATGCTGAGCGACGGCACTAAATCTGAAGGGTCGGCGAACAACCGTCCCGGACGCAAGCAGAAATCGCGCCGCAAAAAGCCAGGCACAGCGCCACGGCGCGGCCGCAGATAGTGGAGCAGACATGAGCAGCGTAGACATCACAACCCCGGCTCAAACAGGTATTGATGAAAAGCGTGCTATCTGGCCTGCTATGCGCAAAGGTCTGGCAGGAAAATGCCCAAATTGCGGAACCGGAAATCTGTTCTACAAATATCTGAAAGTAAACGACAATTGCGGTCATTGTAATGAGGAACTGTACCATCAAAGAGCTGATGATGCGCCGCCCTATTTCACCATTTTTATTGTTGGCCACATCGTCGTAGCGGCAATGCTGGTACTGGAAAAGCTGTATCATCCGGCCTTATGGATTCACATGGCGCTTTGGCTCCCATTGACCATTTTACTGTCTTTCTGGATTCTTCAACCCATGAAGGGCATGACCATCGGCTTGCAATGGGCCAACCGCATGCATGGCTTTGGCGGTGAAGAAGACGTTGATGGCACAATCTGGCAGGACTGACACTCCATCTGGACAGGGCAACTCTGCCCACTCCTGCCCTGTCATAAAACCAAAACCTGCAGGTACGCTGCTGATCCTTGATGAGCAGAATGGCAGACCACACGTTCTGATGGGCCGCCGCCACAAGGCCCATACATTCATGCCGGACGTTTTCGTCTTTCCTGGCGGACGTGTGGATCGCCCGGACAATCATGCCCCTTTCCACAGCGATTTAACCAAACCAACGCTTGAACGCCTGATGGCCTCCGGATTGAAGAGCCTTGCGACACACAGGCGTGCCCGCGCCTTTGCTTTGGCTGCCATCCGCGAAACCTACGAGGAAGTCGGCATGTTGATTGGCACCCCGTTGACGCAGGACACCAATGAAACAAATCCTGTCTGGGCCCCGTTTCTGAATTACAAACAGGTGCCAAATCTTGAGCCCTTGCGCTATGTGGCCCGCGCCGTGACGCCTCCGGGCTGGATACGCCGTTATGACACGCGGTTTTTCACCGTGACACGCGCGGCAGTCAGCCTGGAACTGCAGGACAGCCCGACGGATGAACTAAGCGAATTAACATGGATTCCATTGGACAGGACGGACGGGTACGAAATGCCCAGCATTACAAATATGGTGCTCAAAGACGTTTCAGACCGTATTGCAGCCGAAGGCACAATCGAGCTGTGCGATGACCATGCTGTACCGGTCTATGCAACCCGAAACGGCAAGCATCGTCGTGTCATGGCGTGAATAAATCCATGTCGCTAATTTTCAGATTTGGCGCAGTCGGTTGACTGTCAAAATACCATGTTCAGCATCAATCCTCGTCGGATAGCCCATCGCAATTCGCTGCGCGCCAACGTCATGGCCAAGTGGCAAGCCACCCAGTATCGGAACGTCTAAGGGAGTCAGATACTCGTGTAACAGATCCACGATGGTCAGCGATCCACTTGGCTTGATCCCGGTAAACTGACCGAGTGCGATGCCAGCGACACCATCCAGAAAGCCACCCTTGATCAGCATGGAGAGCTGGCGATCGATTTGACCCAGATACATGTTCACCGCTTCGATCAACACAATACAGCCATCGAGATTGGGCAGAGCCCAACCTGCAGCTGTTGCAATCATATCCAGATTTCCGCCGACCAACGGCCCGTCCGCAACACCACGCGTTGTCAGAGACATGGTTTCATTTGCAGGATCAGCTGCCAGCCCCACTTCAGAATGACCGCTGAGTAAGTCTTTAAGCGATATTCCACCCGGTGCCTCAGGCGCGTCCCAATCTGCCGCATTCAATGCGCCATGTATGCCGCCGCCAACACCCTGCTTCCACAGAGCCATCTGCAGGATCGTGACATCACTGAACCCCACCAGAAACTTCGGGTCACGCCGCGCGCAGTCAAAATCGAGACGATCAGCGATCCGATAAGACCCCTTTCCGCCACGTGTTGCAAAAATCGCCCTGATCTGTGGATCATTCAGCGCTTCGTTGAAGTCAAATAACCGCTCATCATCTGTTCCGGCCAGATAATTGAGCCTGTTATAGGCGTGTCGCCCGACATCCGCCTTGAACCCCCAGCTTTCAACAAGCTCGACGCTGGCTTCGACATCCTCACGATTTGGCGGGCTGGCCGGTGATACAAACCGGATTTTGTCGCCGGGCTCTAATGCGCGCGGCATAACAATTTGGGGCTGTGTATTTCGAATCATACGCAATGCTCCCACGTCTGGAATCTTCTGTCCGCTGCAGGCGCTGTTTTTGTGTTGATAGCGTGATCAGACCCGCGCAGACCTCATGGGGAGGCCGCTCAAAAGCGAATTCTATGACATTGCATAATAATTGTCCGGTTTGTGCCTGACAGACCACTCGCCCGCTTGACTTTCTGTACTTTATGAGTAGTTTGCGCGCTCAAAGAGGCGGTACTGCGCCCGATAGCATTTCCAAGGAATGAGAACATGGCAAAGGCCACCACCATCAAAGTTCGTCTCGTGAGCACAGCTGAAACCGGCTACTTCTATGTTGCGAAAAAGAACTCACGCACAATGACTGAAAAGCTGACACAGCGGAAATACGATCCCGTTGTTCGCAAACACGTTGAATTCAAAGAAGCCAAAATCAAATAGCTTCTTCTGCCTCACGGCAGAGACCAAATTGTAAAACACCGCATGATCATTGTCCTGCGGTGTTTTTTGTTGTCTGAAATTTTTGAATGACTTGGTTTGAGCTTTTCTTGTTTATACGGAAATGTTTGATGACCCAAAACAGCTCGTCCCGCAAGGCAGTCAGCGCAGCGCCCAATCGTGCTGGGGCGGGGGCCGGGGCATCGGGCGAGCTGGCTAACGCTGCTGGTGGGCTGTTCTGGGTCACCGAGGGCCGGATTTGCG
>CAZOCA010000123.1:0-7681 GCA_964578105.1 uncultured Pararhizobium sp. | reverse complement strand
GCCTGCAGCTTCTTGTAATCGTCAGACATTTCCTTGGCATAACCGCCAGCAGTTTCCGCTTGCTTGAACTCGTCATTCTCAACCGCAATGAATTTGCCGCCAAGCGATTCAACCTGTTCCTTGGCAGCCGGGCGTACATCCGTTGCCGACACAACGGCCCCAAGCCGCCGCGCTGTTGCAATGGCTTGAAGACCGGCGACGCCAGCCCCCATGACAAACACACGTGCAGCCGGAATTGTTCCCGCCGCCGTCATCATCATCGGCAGGGCCCGATCAAATTCAGCGGCTGCATCAATGACAGCCTGATAGCCGGCCAGATTTGCCTGAGATGACAGAACATCCATGACCTGCGCCCGCGTGATACGGGGCATCAATTCCATTGAGAATGCCGAAATGCCCGCTTTCGCCATGGCATCCAGATCCGACTTGTCGCCATAAGGCTCAAGCATGCCAAGCAGAAGTGCACCCTTGGGCACGCTCTTCAACTGTGCTGCATTGGGCCGGCGCACACACAGCACCACATCGCTGCCTTTCAGCGTCGCAGGTGCAGTCTTGCCGATGGTGGCACCAGCTTCCACGAATAAAGCATCGGGAACACGCGAACCTTCACCCGCTCCCGCTTGCACGACCACACTAGCCCCGCGATCAACAAAGCGTTTGATCATGGCAGGAGAGACGGCAACACGGGCTTCATCAGCGCTGGCTTCGCTCAACACGGCAATTTTCATGGATTGTACCCCCTCATCGAAGCGTTACCACTTCTCGTATCATTCGAAGCGCGCTGGCTTCCGGTCCGGCTGGTTGCCACACCTAAATTACAGCAGGAAAATAGCCATCAGGATCAGGATCACGCTAACTGCAATCGTGCCGTATTTGCTCATCGCGATGAACGCCTCATACGTGCTTTCATGCTCTGGATAATCCATGGCGTTTTCTGTTTCGTC
This sequence comes from uncultured Pararhizobium sp., assembly GCA_964578105.1. GTDB lineage: Bacteria > Pseudomonadota > Alphaproteobacteria > Rhizobiales. The sequence goes on along the minus strand of CAZOCA010000123.1, from coordinate 6,737 downwards.
GGACATTCAAAGCCCCCTGTTTTTATAAGTGTTGGTCTGAAAGACGCCTGACGCTTCAGCAATACAGGCAATTTGAGACCAGTGTTACAACACGGCTTTCGTGACCGCAATGGCGTCTGCTACCTGATTCATTCTGCTACAGCGTTTTATGCGCCCGTTCAATCATCAGCTTCCAGCTCTTCCAGTTCGATTATCAATCCTTCGATCACAGAAACACCTTTCTGCCAGAAGGCAGGATCGCTGGCATCCAAACCAAATGGTTTCAACAATTCGCTGTGATGCTTGGTGCCACCGGCACGCAACATATCAAAATAGGTTTCCTGGAATCCCTCAGCGCCATTTTGGTAAACGGCGTAAAGCGAATTCACCAGACAATCGCCGAAGGCATAGGCATAAACATAAAATGGTGAGTGGATGAAATGCGGAATATAAGTCCAATAGGTTTCATACCCTTCACCCATCCGGATGGCCGGACCCAGACTGTCTGCCTGAACACTCATCCAGATATCGCACAACTGGTCAGATGTCAGTTCACCTTCTTTGCGCGCCAAATGCACTTTGCGCTCGAACGAGTAAAAGGCGATCTGACGAACCACAGTGTTGAGCATGTCCTCAACTTTACCGGCCAGCAGGATCTTGCGTTCCGATTTGGTTTCGGTTCGCTCCAGCAAAGACCGGAAAGTCAGCATTTCACCAAACACACTGGCTGTTTCCGCCAATGTCAAAGGCGTCGGTGCCATCAGCGCGCCCTGCTCAGCGGCAAGCACCTGATGTACGCCATGACCCAGCTCATGCGCTAATGTCATTACATCGCGGGTTTTACCCTGATAGTTCAACAAGACATAAGGATGTGCGCTTGGCACGGTAGGGTGCGCAAACGCACCGGGTGCCTTTCCCGGACGAGTGGGCGCGTCGATCCAGTTTTTGTCGAAAAAGTCCTGAGCAATATCAGACATTTTCGGTGAGAAGCCCGAATAGGCATCAAGCACAATCTTGCGTGCATCCGCCCAAACGATCGGATCAGCCGTGCTGTCCGGCAAGGGTGCGTTGCGGTCCCAATGATCCAACACATCGGTGCCAAACCATTTGGCTTTCAAAGCATAGTAGCGATGAGACAGGCGAGGATAGGCTGCTTGAACAGTGTCGACCAGCGCATCAACAACTTCGCGCTCAACCCTATTTGCCAGATGTCGGCTGTCAGCCACATCTTCAAACCCGCGCCACCGATCAGAAATTTCCTTGTCTTTGGCCAGCGTGTTGGTAATCAGCGTAAAAGTTCGGATGTTTTCCTTGAACGTTGCAGCCAGGGCCTCTGACGCTGCTTTTCGCACTGCGCCATCACGATCCACAAGCTTGTTGAGGGTTGGCTCAAGTGGCAAGGAATCGCCCGACACATCAAAACGCAGCCCTGCCATCGTTTCATCAAACAGCCGGTTCCAGGCGCCGCGTCCCGTGATGGATTTTTCGTGGAACAACTCTTCCACCCGGTCTTCAAGCTGATATGGCTTGTCTTTACGCAAATCCTCCAGCCAGGGCAGGTAATGTGCCACAGCGGGCGCGGCCAGCAGGGCTGTAAAATCTGCCTCGTCAATCTTGTTCAGCTCAAGCCCGAAAAACAGCAAATGTGTGCTGGCATTGGTTATTTTTTCCTGGATGTCGCCATAAAATTTGGCGCGCTTTGGATCCGTCGTATCCCCGGCATAGATCAATCCTGCAAATGAGATGATCCGACCCAGCAAGTCTTCAATCTTCTCATACTCGACAAGACAGGAAGCCAGTGCTTCAGGATTTGATTTTGCAAGCTCTGCCAGTTTGGTTCTGTAGGTCTCTGAAAAGACCCGGCATATTGAATCTGCTTTTTCAAGATCGGCGGCAAGGTCATCGCCTTCCATACCGCTGTAAAGATCATGAAGGTTCCATTCCGGCAGATCACCAAGTGCCTCACCGGAACCGTGATCGTTTTTTGCATCGAATAAAATTGGGTTGGCTGGGGCCATAGGTGCGCAAATCCTGATCATTGGAAGTCCTGTCGAAGAGCTGAAAAACTACTGATAGAAGGCTTTCCCATTGCCGATCAAGGTCTGTTTCAGAACCACCGGTCGTTTTTATAGCTAACACCTTGTTAACGCCTGCCAACACACAGTTGCAAAACATAGGAATCGGCGCGTGATTCGCGCACAAATTGGAAAGTTTCAGACCAGCGTGCTTGTTCTAGTTGTCGATAGTGATGCGGAAACGCGGACCGGATTATCTCAAACCATCCGCAATCTGGGACATAATTGTCAGGCCGTCGGGTCAGCTGCGTCTGTTCGGTCCCATCTGCAAAGTGGTTTTCCAGACCTCGTGCTGATGGATCTGCTGTTGCCCGACAGCGATGCGCGACAACTGATCCAATTGATCAAACAGAGCGCACCGCACGCCCGGATTGTTGTCATGGTTCGTCCTGGATCAGACGCATCAATTCGCGAAGTCCTTTCCTGGGGTGCCAGTGATTTTCTTGAAAAGCCGGTCCACGAGCTGCGCCTCGCCTGCCTTATGGGTCATCTGCAATCAGGCATGATCCAAAAGGCAACCAACACGCAAAATGCAGCCTGCCTGCCAAATGTGTTTTTCAACGATGACAATGCCGCGTATCAGATCGCCAAAAGCCGTTTCCAAAAGGCGATGGATATGCACATACCGCTGTTGATTGAAGGGGACCCAGGCACGGGAAAAACCACGCTCGCCCGCCATTTTTCAAGCATCAATGCGCCAGCCCGGACGGTGCTCCAATGGGATGCTGCAACGGACGATTTTGATGTGTTCCGGAAAAGCCTGGCCCAGCAACATGATACTGGCCTTGGCAGGAATCATATTCTTTTGCTGAAGCATATGGAAGCAGCCAGCTTGGCCACACAAAGAACAGTGGCGGACTACATCAGATCCTCGGCCCATACCATCATCGCGACCACGCGCGGTCGGCTTTTGGATCATGCAAAGAACGGATCCGTCGATGCAACATTATACAACGTCCTGAGCCCTCTTCCCATTTGGCTTGCGCCCTTACAGGAACGGTCCAGTGCTTATGATGTTCTGAGCCGGCAGTTTTTGGCCCAGGCAAATGCGTGTTTCGGCTCCAGTATTCAAAAACTTCAATACACAGCACTCCGTGATCAAACGGCTCGATTTGCCGATAATCTTTCCGGCCTGAAGCGTGCAGTTTTCAAAGCAGTCGCAGATAATTCATCACCAATCTCTCCTGCCATCATACAGTCTCCGAATACTGTCAATTACGGCATTCCTGTAAATTTGAGCAAAGCAAGAATAGTCGACCAACAAGCTGAAAAGCAGCAGAGTTTTGCCATGGTTCCTCTGCTGGACGACAAAGGGAAGTTGCGCACATTGAAAGCTTTGGAACAGGACGCTCTGTTGTTTGCTTATAAACATCAGAATGCACGCGTTGGAAAAATTGCGAAAGCTTTGAAACTGGGCCGAACAACACTGTATCGAAAGTTACTGGAAATGGGCCTTGTCAACGGAACCGGTGCACAGGACCTGGAAGAAAATAAAATCATTATCCAAACGAATCGACACCTTGAAGTAGAGGGCGCCAAGAAATATGCGGCATAATATCGCGCTTTGCGGGATGAAAATGTCACATCGTTCAAAAATGGAACCGTTTCCGGCAAGCATTCGTTGGATATTAACCGTTCCTCTGCTACGTATTAAGCATAGAAAATACAGTTAAGTCATGAGTAACGTTGCTAAATCGGAGATCGATCCCCGTGAAATATGCTGAAAAGTCAGACTGGTCCGACATCATCCGCAAACGATGCCTCCTGTCGGCGGTGGTATTGCCTGTGCTGCTGGTATCGTCTTTAGCCGTCGCGCAAACTGCGTCTGAAGACGAAAAGGTCGAGTTAGCATCCGTCGATGCATCTGTGGTACCACAGACTGACGAAGCTGCGGCCGCAAGAGAGACTTCAGCACCGACTCTGGACGTGGCACCGCCGGTCATGGATGAAGTGACAAAAGCGCGTGCGCAAGCGGTTACGTCTTTTGCGAAATCATCCGATGATAAGCTCGACGCAGCAGACCGAGCGGGCATCGCTGCGCTGTATGAAGATCGAGGCTACAAATCAATCTGGATGGATGACGGTGCTTTGAAACCGTCAGCAAAGGCGCTCATCGTTGAAATCAGCCAGGCTGATGAAATTGGTCTTGCTCCTGATGATTACACACTGCCAGAGGCTGGCATCGGCGCAGGTCTGGTCCTTCCTGATGCGGAAATCTTCGACGCCGAGCTTCAGTTGAGCCTGGCCGCAGTACGCTATGTCCGCCATCTTGCTTCCGGGCGTTTGGAACCACTCTCGGTCAGCGCATCCCTGGATATCAAGCCTGACCGTCCGGACCCGAAAGCAATCCTCGCAGATTTGAGCATTGCCGATGATCCGCTCGCAAAAGCGAATGACTATCATCCTAAACATCCGGCCTATCGCGCATTGTTGAAAGAACTGGCGGCTTTAGACGGCAAAAAGGTTGAAAAACCAATTTTGATTGACGCTGGCAAAATGCTGCGCCCTGGAACGCAGGATCCGCGCATACCGCAGTTGCGTGCGCGCCTGAAAGTTGATCTGCCGAAAGCTGAACCTGTCGATACTGACACCGCATCCGTTGATGCGCCTGCAGAAATTGATGAGACGTTTTACGACGAAATTCTGGTTACGGCTGTTAAAGAGTTCCAGAAAAGCAACCGGCTGACTCAGGATGGTATTGTCGGACCATCAACCTTGAGGATGCTCAATGGGGACAGCAATATTGATCGCAAGTCCCAGTTGATCGTGAATCTGGAGCGCTGGCGCTGGGCACCAAAAAATCTTGGTGACTTCCATATCATCGCTAACATCCCGGAATATCGGGTCTATGTGAAAAAGGATGGCGCAGTCACGCACACCACACGCGTTGTGGTCGGCAAGTCTAAGCACAAGACGGTTGCATTCTCTGACGAGATGGAAAATTTTGTGGTGAACCCGTCTTGGGGCGTTCCCCAGTCGATCATCAAGAATGAAATGTTGCCGTCTGCACGGTCCAATCCGGGGTATTTTTCGCGCAAAGGTTATCAGGTCTTCGCAAAAATCCGTGGACGTACCCGCCAAGTTGATCCGAATCGGGTCAATTGGAGGCGTGTAAGTGCTTCGCAAATCTCCGTTCGTCAGCCACCAGGGGCAAAAAATGCACTTGGGCAGATCAAGTTCATGTTCCCAAACAAGCACGCGATCTACATGCACGATACGCCATCCAAAAGTCTGTTCCAGCGTGATGCACGGGCGTTCAGCCATGGGTGTGTGCGCATTCACAATCCGATGGAATTTGCCGACGCCATTCTGGAGCAGCAGAAAGACTGGAATTCAACCCGCATCAAAAAACTGGTGGGCGGTCGAGAAGCGACAGTAAAGCTGGATAAGCATATCCCTGTTCACCTGGTTTACTTCACCTCTATTTTGAAGGAAGACGGCACAATCGGTTATGTATCAGACGTTTACGGCCACGACAGCAAAATGGCTAAAATTCTGAAACTCTGATCCTGCCATTTCTGAATTTTTTTTGAAGCCGTTCCGCTACAAGCAGCGGGACGGCTTTTTTGCGACACAATTTGGCGACATCAATCTTCGCACAAAATCTTCGCGGAAGGGACCAGATAAGATTCAAAAAAAATTAACCAATTTCCGCAAGATCATCTTAACCTAAACTAGTTAAACTTTTAATCGTGACTGCTTGATCGTCCGGCCTGACTTCTCTAAAAGAGGTTGGGGTAACGGGCAAAGTGACGGGTACAGTGCGCTGACGCCACACGGTAAACCTTTTGTATTCAAATCGGGGGATGGCCCAACGCGGTCAGCTAGCTGTATAACTGCGCGATTTTTTCAGAAATTAAAATTAAACGTAAATCCGCGCACTCTGCCTCGGAAGGTTACGGCAATTCTGACAGCATTCATGATGCTGCTCTCCATGGCGTTGCCCGCACAGGCAGCTGACGAGCGCCGCCTGAAGTTCTACTTTACCCACACCAAAGAACGCATCGACATCGTCTACAAGCGCAATGGCCGCTACGTTCCGTCAGCGCTCAAAAAAATCAATACTTTCTTGCGCGACTGGCGTCAGAACAAATCGACCAAAATGGATCCACGGCTTCTGGATCTGTTGTGGTCTGTCTATGTTCAGATGGACACCAGAGAAGCCATCCACGTGGTGTCAGCCTACCGGCATCCGAAAACAAACACGATGTTGCGCAGCCGCAGTCGCGGGGTCGCCAAGAACAGTCAGCACACCCGCGGCAAAGCCATGGATTTCTTTATACCCGGTGTGAAGCTGGCAGAATTGCGCGCAGCAGGCCTGCGCATGGAAGTCGGGGGCGTTGGGTACTATCCAAGGTCCGGTTCACCTTTTGTGCACATGGATACCGGCAGTGTACGCCATTGGCCGCGCATGACGGATTCACAATTAGCGAAGATTTTCCCACGCGGTGACACAACGCAAATTCCAAGCAGCGGCAAAAAGCAGAAGCGGCATTCAGAAGCTTTGGCACGTCAAAAACGTATTGCAGCCGCTGAAATCTCTCCACCCAACAGTCGGCGTGGCGGTATATTTGCCAGGGTCTTCAACCGCGATCAACAGCCAGCGACCATCCCCACAATAGGGCAGTCTCTCTCCAGCAGCGGCAGCTCAAACCAAGTTGCAAGCGCCCCTGCCCTCAATGT
>CAZOCA010000122.1:0-7706 GCA_964578105.1 uncultured Pararhizobium sp. | reverse complement strand
TTTTGCCAATGGCGCTGCCGCACAGGATGGCTCTGAACCTGTCCGCACAATCGAAGCGCGCCCCGCTGGTAATTCTGACCGCACTCGATTTGTCATCGATTTGGAGGCGGCGATTGAATTTGCGGCCTTTACTGTAGCCGATCCATATCGTGATGTGATCGATGTTCCAGAACTTGATTTTTCCAATCTCAATGAAAATAGCAGAGATGGTCGTGGGCTGGTTGGGACGTTTCGATACGGTCTGATCGCCAAGGGCAAATCCCGGATGGTGCTTCATCTTACCGAGCCGGTAAATATTGACGAATCGTTCGTGCTGGAGCCGCTTGAAGGGCAACCGGCGCGTCTTGTTTTTGATCTTGTTCCTGCCAGTCGGGAAGAATTTCTTGAAGGCGTTGGCAAACTCAAATCTGTTGGTACTTTGCCAACCAAGTCTCCGATGGCTTCCGTACCAACCCCCAAGGGGCCGGGCAAGATGGTCATTGTGCTGGATCCAGGGCATGGCGGCATCGATGATGGAGCTATCGGCCCAGGTGGTGCTAAGGAGAAGGAGCTTGTTCTTCAATTTGCCAAGGATGTTCGGGACGCTCTTGAGACATATGGTGATTTTGAAATTCTGATGACCCGTGATGATGACACTTTCGTTGCCCTTGATGCGCGTGTTGAATTTGCCCGCACAAATGGCGCGCAACTGATGGTGTCTTTTCACGCTGATACGGTGACGCAAGCCTATGTCCGTGGAGCTACGGTCTACACGCTGGACGAAACGGCCTCCGATGGGGTGTCAAAAGCGTTGGCTGACAAGGAAAACCGATCGGATACGATCGCCGGCGTCGAACTGACAGACAAGCCCGATGAAGTTGCAGATATTCTGATCGATCTGGCCAGACGCGAAACCAAAAACCTTTCCATCGCATTTGCCCGCCGATTGCTGGGCGACATAAAACCAGCGATGAAACTGAACAAAAATCCGCGTAGATCAGCTGATTTCAGGGTTTTGAAGGCCCCCGATGTTCCTTCGGTTCTCGTGGAGTTGGGCTATCTATCCAACTCAGGTGATGAGAAATTGCTGGAATCGCCGGAATGGCGAAAGAAAGTGGCAGCCAAGTTTGCACTTTCCATTGAAACATTTTTTAGCCGGATGTCGAAAAACGCCGGATGAGGTGCTTCGTTGTCAGTGCGGTGAGTGTGTCGCTGTTCCTGTGAGACAGCCAAATTTGTAATATATCTGTCACACTGACTGAAAAATGGACCTCACAACCTTGAACAGCCCATTTTTGCCCAATTTACTTGAAAAGACGTATAGTTAAAGCAATTCAAGGAATCATGGCAAACCGCTTAGGTTGAGGAAGCGTTTTGTTGGCCACAAGACTTTCAGATGGCCTGGATATAAGGAATGTTCGTGCAATGAATGGCGCAGGCAACCGCCGTCGAAAAAGGGCGAAACGATCAATGTTTGCAAAAGTTTTTGGCTTTCTGTTCACATTCGGAATAGTAGCGGCGCTTGGTGTTGGCGGCGTGGCAGCCTATTTTTTGACGCAGTACTCTGAAGAATTACCGGATTATGAGGTGCTGAGCGCCTATGAGCCGCCGGTGATGACGCGGGTGCATGCAGCTGATGGTGTGCTGATTGCTGAATACGCAAGAGAGCGGAGGCTCTATCTTCCTGCCGCAGCCATTCCCGATCTGATCAAAGCAGCTTTTTTGAGCGCAGAGGACAAGAATTTCTATCGCCATAAAGGCGTAGATTATGTGGGCATCGCCACCGCGATGGCGCGCAATGTGCAGTCCTTGGCCAGTGGTCGGCGCTTTGCGGGTGCCTCGACCATCACCCAGCAGGTTGCAAAAGTCTTTCTGTTGTCCAGCGAACGGACAATGACCAGAAAGTTGAAAGAAGCCATGCTCGCCTTGCGTATCGAGCAGGCCTACACCAAAGACAAGATTCTGGAACTGTATCTCAACGAGATTTATCTTGGCCTTGGCTCGTATGGTGTCGCTGCCGCTTCGCTGAACTATTTTGACAAGTCGGTACACGAATTGACTTTGGAAGAAGCAGCCTATCTGGCAGCGCTCCCCAAGGGTCCGAATAATTATCATCCTTTCCGTCAGACAGAAGCCGCAATCGAACGTCGCAACTACGTTTTGGACCGTATGCACATCAATGGATACATCACACCGGAGCAGGCGGACGCGGGCAAGGCACTTCCCTTGCAAGTGCGACTTCGGGAGTATGGCTCCCAGATATTTGCCGCAGATTTCTTTGCCGAAGAAGTTCGTCGCGAACTCTTCGATATCTATGGGGAAGAGAAGCTGTATGGCGGCGGGCTGTCCGTACGGACGACCTTGAATCCCAAAACACAGGTTCAGGCGCGTGCAGCTTTGCATAATGGACTGATCAAATTTGATGAGGCGCGCGGTTGGCGTGGTCCCAAGACCACGCTTGATCTGACGGCTGCCGATGATTGGGGAAAATTGATAGGGGAAATTGATCCGCTGTCTGATGTTCCAGAATGGTCTCTGGCTGTTGTGCTGGATGTCAATGCGGAGCAGGCAACGCTTGGAATTCGACCGGATTCCATACGGTCGCGTGGCCTGTCAGACGACCGCAAGACGGGCGTTCTGCCTCTGCAATATGCCAAGTGGGCCAAATGGTCTACCGGCGAACGCAAGGGCCGCGCCATCAGGGGCGTCAATGATGTTGTGTCAATTGGTGATGTTGTTTTCGTCGAGCAAGTGGCTGACACAGATGCCACGTATCGGCTCCGTCAGGTTCCCGAGATCAATGGTGCCATGGTTGTCATGGACCCTCATACCGGACGCGTAACCGCTTTGGTCGGTGGCTTCTCCTATGATGCGAGCGAGTTCAACCGTGCCACACAGGCCAATCGTCAACCCGGCTCTTCATTCAAGCCGATTGTCTATGCGACGGCTTTGGACAATGGCTACACACCTTCTTCTGTTGTGATGGATGCACCGATTGAGATCAGATCAGGTGGGCAGCTCTGGAAACCGCAGAATTATGGCCGCAACTTCTTGGGCCCATCGACCTTGCGAACCGGCATCGAGCGATCCCGCAATGTCATGACAGTGCGTTTGGCGCAGGATATGGGCATGCCGCTCATTTCCGAATATGCGCGGCGTTTTGGTGTGTATGATGATCTGCAGCCGGTGCTTTCCATGTCACTTGGTGCCGGGGAAACAACTGCGATGCGCATGGCTGCGGCTTTCAGCGTATTTGCAAATGGCGGTCGCAAAATTGAAGCGACATTGATCGACAGAATCCAGGATCGATTTGGCAAGACGATTTTCCGGCATGATCAACGAATTTGCGAAGGCTGTGAGGCTGCGTCCTGGGCCGGGCAGGAAGAGCCCATTCTGATCGATGAGCGCCTGCAGGTGCTGGACCCGATGACGGCCTATCAGGTTACATCCATGATGGAAGGTGTGGTTCAACGCGGAACTGCCACTGTTGTGCGCGAAGTTGGCAAACCGATTGCTGGCAAGACCGGAACCACAAATGATGAGAAAGATGCCTGGTTTGTTGGCTTCTCTCCCGATCTGGTAGCTGCGGTTTACATTGGATATGACAATCCACGCTCCATGGGACGAGGCTCAACCGGTGGGCAATTGGCGGCTCCGATTTTCAGAGACTTCATGACTGAGGCGCTCGCGGAGACACCTGCAGTGCCATTCCGATTGCCTCGTGGTCTGACGCTCATTCCGATTGATCGCAAGACCGGCCTGCGTGCCAATGGCGGCAGCGAAGGGGTCATTATGGAGGCTTTCAAGCCGGGCACAGCGCCACCGGATGATTATTCGATCATTGGTTATAGCGATAATCAGGGACGACCTTTGACGGTGGCTCCTGAGTCTGACCGAGCTGTTATTTCCGGTACGGGCGGACTGTATTAGCCTCTTCACATAAATTGTCATCTTGAACTCGGCGCGTGGGTCATGCATAAGCCCACGCGCTGACGATTTTTGTTTTGCCGACCTTCAAATCCGGAGTTTTTTCCATGCGTGCTGAAACGCAGCAATTAGTTGATGACATCGAGCAGGCACTCACCCTGCTAAGGAGGCATCTTTGACTGGGATAATGCCTGCATTCGTCTCGCCGAACTGAATGCCCTTGTTGAAGATCCCAATCTTTGGGACGATTCGACACAAGCGCAGAAGATCATGCGTGAGCGCCAAAATCTGGATGACCAAATCAATGGTATTCTGGGATTGCAGAGCGCTATGGCTGATAATCTTGAACTCATTGAAATGGGCGAAGCTGAGGGTGATGACGACATTGTTGCCGAGGCTGACAATGCCATTGCGGAGCTTAGCGAGAAGGTTCGCGAGCAGCAGATACGAGCAATGCTGTCTGGCGAAGTCGATGGCAATGACAGCTACGTGGAAATTCACTCGGGTGCCGGTGGTACCGAGAGTCAGGACTGGGCCTCCATGCTGCTGCGTATGTATACGCGCTGGGGCGGCCGGGACGGGCGCAAGGTAGAAGTCATTGAGATTCAAGACGGGGAAGAGGCTGGCATAAAGGCGGCAACAATCCTTGTGAAAGGTGCCGATTCCTATGGCTGGCTGAAAACCGAGTCGGGCGTTCATCGTCTTGTGCGTATTTCGCCCTATGACAGCAACGCAAGACGCCACACCAGTTTTGCCAGTGTCTGGGTCTATCCGGTGATCGATGATTCCATCGAGATTGATATTCCAGACTCTGATGTACGTATCGACACTTACCGCGCTTCAGGGGCCGGTGGTCAGCACGTCAATACAACGGATTCTGCGGTTCGCATTACCCATCTGCCCAGCGGCGTTGTTGTCCAGTGCCAGAATGACCGGTCACAGCACAAGAACCGGGCCACAGCCTGGGGTATGCTTCGCTCGCGGCTCTATGAAGAAGAAATGAAAAAGCGGGAAGAGGCTGCCATGGAAGAAGCATCTTCCAAATCCACCGTAGGGTGGGGGCACCAAATTCGTTCCTACGTGCTGCAGCCCTATCAGTTGGTCAAGGATTTGCGGACTGGTAACGAAAGCACGGACCCGCAAAAAGTTCTGGATGGCGGCATTGACGCATTTCTTGAAGCATCACTGGCACAGCGTATCAAGGGCAGTGCCAGCGCTGAAATTGAAGATATCGAGTAGTCATCGCTCTGTGTTTTACAGGCTGGGAACCTGTTTTCCGGCATCCATAAAGGGTTGTGGATTGCGAGCACTACCTTTGTTCCGCACTTCATAATGCAGATGGGGCCCGGTGCTACGCCCTGTGCTACCGACCTTACCAATCACATCGCCACGTTTTACTGATTGCCCGGCTTTGACGGAGATCTTGCTCAAATGACCGTAGCGCGTGGTCAATCCATGTGCGTGACGCAGTTCAACCAGGTTTCCGTAGCCGCCTGCGCGGCCGGCGCGCAGAACCTGGCCGTCTGCTGTCGCCATGACAGGGGTGCCGGTTGAGGCGCGAAAGTCGACGCCGGAATGAAAGGCTGCACGTTTGCGGAAGGGATCAATTCGGCGCCCGAAACTACTGGATTTACGCGGATTTTTGACTGGAACTGCAATTGGCAGAGCCACTGAGAGTTTGCGCAGCCGAGATATATCTTTCAACTGGGCCTCAATGCGTTCGGAAGCATTGTTGAGTGCTGCTTCATCAAAATCTGCTGGGATGAAGGGGCCACCAATGGCTTGCGCTTTGGCGGGCAGTTTGAGATTGATTGGCAGTTCTGACAGCGCGTTGCGATAGGCCGCATGTTCGTCTGTTATAGCTGCCGCAACAGCTTGAACCGATACGGCATTTACTTGCTCCATTGCATCAAGGTCGGCCTGAAACTGATCGATGCGGCTGAAAGGGTCGTTCAGATTTGATTCACGTTCGAAATCTTCAAAAGTGTTCGGAAATGCATCCAAAGTACCATTCAGCCCATTGTCCAATGGTTCCTCAGACCCACCGGCAGCTGTCTCGTCGCCGACAAGCGATACGCCGCTGGCCGCAAGAAGTGGCGTGCTGCCTGGCTTAATAACTGGCAGTGGAGCTGCTACGGCCGCAACGCGAATGCCCATCTTTCTGGCATTGTCGATAACAGCCGCAACGCGTGCATGCCGTGTGGCATATTTATTCTGGCGTTCTTCCAGTTCCGCCATTTCCATGGCAAGGCGCACGCGCTCTTCGGCTGATTGATCCTGAATTGTTTCCATGGCTGTCTGGAAGCGCCGGAATTTCGCTTCATAAGACTGACGCAATTCGATTTCCTGAATCGCATTGCGCGTTAGCAGATCATCGCGTTGAAACAGATAAAATGCGGCTGCAACATTGAACAATGCCAATATCAACAGGCCTGTTACAGCACTGCTGAGAACCCAGGGCTGAATCGCCATGACAATCGTTTTCTTGCCAAAGCTGAAGATGACACGTTTGGCCTTCCGCTGATCAGCAGGCCGTGACTTACAATTATTCACTACTCTCGACATTACACCACTCATACGCAACACAAACTAAATGTATTACACACGGTTAAGGTTAACGTCGGCTTTCCAAAATGGAAACAAGGGGTTAATTCAGAAGGAAAAGCTGGTTTTAAGCAGAGTGCAGCATTTGCAATTTGCATTGCTGCACTACTTGGTGAAGCTTTTTGGGGCAATAACTGCCCCTTTAGCGTTTTTGCAAAGAGCTTTTTGCCTTCCGAACTTTCACTCGGAAGGCGGACGTTTGGAAAAAACGTTTCGGCGCAATCTCCGTCGGTCGCGCCGTAACATTGATGTTTCAGTCAAAAGGCACTTTTCGAAATGGATCGAGTGCCCGTTTGATCAAAGCTCTCTTGCAGCGTCCAGTACAGCGTCTACATGGCCCGGAACTTTCACCTTGCGCCATGCCTTGACGATGGTTCCGTCCTTGTCGATCAGAAATGTGGATCGTTCGACGCCCATATATTTACGTCCATACATGCTTTTTTCGACCCATACGCCATAGGCGGAGAGGGTGGTTTTTTCCTCATCGGATGCAAGGGCCACATCGAGATTGTGTTTGTCGATGAATTTGTCGTGTTTTTTGACAGGGTCCGGCGACATGCCAATGATTGAGATGTTGAGTGCTTCAAAATCTGGCTTTCTGATGGAGAACTCAGTTGCCTCTTTTGTGCAACCCGATGTGTCGTCTTTGGGATAAAAGAACAGCACCAGTGCCTTGCCTTTTTGGTCAGACAGCGAGAACGAACCTTCGCCGTTGGTCGGCAAAGAAAAATCAGGAGCCTTTTCACCTTCTTGTACGGTCATAAATTGCCTTTCTTTGGTCTTGTTTAAATGCAAATTGAAATTGCTGTGTGTTGGGGCTAAGACACAGTTATGAGCGGGAGGTCACAGATCGTTTGCGCGATTTGCTTTGCAGGAAGAGTTTCCTTTTCCAGGTTTCAGGCCTTTCACTCTCAAACTTTGTCAGACCTTTGCTTTCAAACAGCAAATGGAACTCTTTGAGGTCAGGTCAAGAATGCGTTTTCGAATCACCGTGCTCAGGTTGCAGGTTTAATACGTATTCATGACCATGGACCATGAAAAAGTCGAAAATGAAGAAGTCAAAAGTGGGTCTGACGCCGTTTCATCAGGAACGGGGGATGATGCGCATGATGACGCTGCGTCCGCTGAAGACATGTTTGAGACATCCGAACAGGATCTGACGGAAACTGTACATGATTGTGAGCCGGAAGCTGTTC
>CAZOCA010000121.1:0-7718 GCA_964578105.1 uncultured Pararhizobium sp. | reverse complement strand
GTCTCGGAGGAGTTATTAAATCATCTGCTAAGGGCCGCCTTTGCCAGCGGCAATTTCGGCGTCATACACGCGCTTAAACGCCCATTTGTCAGCTGGGCCTGAAAGGCGCTGCAGACTCAAGCTTCGCTCGGCTCAGTTCCACGTCACATCATGAGCGCTTTGTTCACGAGGGCTGCTTTGCCATTGTATTTCGATACATCGACACCACGCTCTTCAAGGGCCTCGCTGAGTTCAGTTTCCGTCAGAGCCTCAATGGCCTCCGTGGTCATTTTCAGAAAATTGATCTTGCGATTCATTGGAGCATTGGTTGCACCGAACACACTGCGGTTTTCGAACGCAAACTCCTGAGAATACTTGCCCATAAAATGGGTCAGGAACGTATTGATGCTGAGACGAATTCGCGGGTCTTCGGTCATGTGCTGCGTTGAGCCATCAAGCGTGTCGACCATCAATTTCGACCACCGCTCTGCCCCCTTTTCATTCATCAACTGAATCGCATTGTGGGTGTGGTGAAAGTTCAGCCTGAATTCTGCGCCGTGGTAATAGGGGCCGCCACCCATCACATCGATCCACATCGAAGCTTGTGTATTTACGTGGTGGCCAATACCCCCAACACGAGCAAATACGGACGTAAACCAGTCTTCATCAGCAAACACCCGTTCGTAAAAATTCGTGACGATATGAACGATAGGGTCTTGCCCGAGCACCGAATAAAGCTGCCAGAACTGAACGGGTTTGGTCAGGTCGTTTGAGGCGTTAAGCGATACAATTTGCTCCATCCTGTGAGCATCTCTTGGAAGCAGCTTTTTTATGATAGCTGCCGATATGTAGTCGCGTTGTATCTTTTCGGACATGTACCCATGTCGCGTCGGATGTTTCGGATAAACAGATTTCGTCACAAATAAAGTCCTTCGCGCAAACGGAGTGTCATACCAATGTCACTTCTTGCCAATGTCACTTCTTGATCGTGTCTTAAGGTGTGACGTCAGTTCGCACAGATTTGTACGCGGCGCAGTTTTTTCAAGAGCGCATATCATGGGTCGATTTTCATAGAACAGGTTTCTGAGGCGATGAGCGTGCTAAACTGCTAGGCGGCTCCAGATGCACCCGCAATATCTCTCAGTGCTTGGGCTGATATTTCAAAGGATTTTAGCCTTGCGGCGTGATCGTGGATCATACCCGTCACCATTATCTCGTCTGGCTGGTACCTGGCAGTCAAAGCGCCAAGTTCTCGCCGCACCGTTTCGGGGCTGCCGGTTGCCGAGCAGGAAAGCGCCTGTTTGACTTGAGCCATAACAGGCGCCGGAATTTCTGCTGATGGCTCCGCAACAGGACGCGGGAGTTGGCCCGGTCGTCCGGTACGCAAGCGAGCGAAAGCCAGAAGTTGGGAAGAGCGCAAATATGATGCCTCTTCATCGGTTTCAGCTGCACAAACACCTGCGGCCATCATGAAGTACGGCTTGGTAAGCCACTGTGATGGACGGAATGTTGTTCGATAGGTCGCAATCGCGTCCTCGAGCATTGCAGGCGCGAAATGTGAGGCAAACGCATAGGGTAACCCAAGGTGGGCAGCCAGTTGCGCGCCATATAGGCTGGAGCCGAGCACCCAAACCGGCACATGGGTGCCTTGACCAGGGATTGCACATATCCGCGCGCCTTCGGACGCGTCATCAAAATATGACAGTAATTCCACCACGTCCTGCGGAAAATTATCATTTGCCTCCATATGCCGTCGGAGTGCGTGCGCAGTGGCTCCGTCGGTTCCAGGAGCGCGACCGACTCCGAGATCAATGCGCCCAGGATGGAGCGTGGCAAGGGTTCCAAACTGCTCGGCAATCACTAAAGGCGCATGGTTGGGTAACATGATGCCCCCGGCACCGACGCGAATAGTCTTTGTGCCTGCAGCGACGTGTCCGATTACAATCGACGTTGCCGCACTTGCGATGCCAGGCATGTTGTGATGCTCCGCCAGCCAATACCGGTGATACCCGTTTGCCTCGGCATGGCGCGCAAGATCGAGTGTATTGCGCAAAGCGTCAGCGGCTGTTCCGCCTTCGGGGATCGGCGACAAGTCGAGTAGAGAGAATTTGTGCAACACCAGACTCCATGATTGGTCAGAGCCTATATAGGTTAGTATTGAGCGCGCTGTAATGTCTTGACTTCAAACAGACCATGCTTGTCGGCAATTTGGCTCAAGATGCTGCCGGGCTGACACGCCTCAGCTTCTGAAACCGTCGAGCTCGAGCGGGCATCTCGCGATCTGGAAAGACTTGGCCCCAATCCGCATCAACGACATCGCCAACGTAGAGATCTCCCTTGCTGTCATAAGCGATGCTATGGGGAGAAAGAAATTGGCCTGGCTCCAGGCCCGGACCTTTCTGTGCGTCGAGGCGCGACAGAACATTGCTCTGTTGGTCAAAAACACTGACAAACGGGCCAATATTCGGAAATTCCCGGTTCACTTTCAGATACGAAGCCAGCTCACCTACGATACAATCCGGACAACTGCCGGGCGTTATGGCCAATCCGCTGGGACGGTGCATGTTGTTAATTTGCGTTTCAAAGCGACCCTCTTCATCGAAAACCTGAATGCGAGAATTTTCCCTGTCAGCGACATAGATCCAGCCGTCAGCATCGCAGCAGATGTTGTGAGGAAGATTAAACTCTCCGGGACCCGTTCCAGGCGTACCCCAACTTTTAAGCAGCCTGCCACTGGCGTCAAACTTGTGAATGCACGCGTTGTGATAGCCGTCGGACACGAATATATCGCCGGAAGGCGAGACTGCTGAATGGGTGCATTTGCAAAACGGCTTGCCGCTCATGAAGCCAGAGCTCAAACCAGCCGTTCCAATTTCCAAAAGAAGCTTACCATCGAGGCTGAACTTTCGAACCGTGTGGTCGAAATTATCCGTTAGATAGATACATTGGTCAGGCCCGATGCTGGCCCCGTGCGGGTTTGCAAAGGCCCCATGCCCCCAGGTCGACAACACATCTCCGTTTTGACTCAGGACAACGACCGGGTGGCTGCCCCGGTTGAACAGATAAACTCTGTCTTTGTCGTCCACGGCGATTCCGGCGACATCACCCAACACCACCTCCGGTGGCAAATGCGCCCAGTCCGGTAGGGGGTCGTATGAGTAATCACCTTTGCCCAGGAATTCGTCCATCTATGCCTCCTGGTCGCGCTTTAATTGGGGTATTCGCGGATTTCACAATTGTCCATCGAGAATCCCGCCAGTTCCTTGAAGACGTCTCCATGGCCGACCACTGCCAGATGAATGTCTGCCATCTGGTCAAGTTCCAAAGCGAAGTTTCTAATGCGTTGTTGGAAAACATCCCTTGGCTCGACCGGCACGCCATTCTCGTTCGTTGGTCCCTGATGCCACCATATCTCATCCAAATGGTCAAAAGACAGGCTGGAGAAGTCCATTTGCAAAGCGCTTGGAGCGCGGCCCATATCGCAACTGTGGCTCAGAAGTTCACGGTGACCTGCCTGCACGCTTATTGGCGCAATACCCTGGAAAATTGTCAGGGCTGTTTGGATGGCGCGGCTCAATGGTGAGGTTATGACTTGCTGAATTCCAAGCTCCCTGATTGCGATCCTTGCTTGTTCCGCCTGCATGCGCCCTTTCTCCGTTAGTGGCGCATCAAAAATCATCGGGTCCGCCTCGCCCTCATTATGCGCAGCATTGAATTCCGATTGGCCGTGCCGGATTAGATAGACGGTCATTTGTTTTCCTGTTCCTGTGGTTAGAAGCATATTGAACACTGGCATAAAGCCGTTGAAGAAACGTCAGTCTCATCGAGCATCTGACCTTTTGAATTGATCGGATCCTTTCAAAGAGAGTAGCAGACCAAAGCAATTTGGCAGATGCAGTGACATCTTTCATGGCTAAAAACCCTGGATCGGCGCGCGCCAATCCGTTTTCAGGGGCGCAGTTGAAGCTCGCTCAATCAGCACGTTCGGGATCAGCTGAAGGGCGGGGCTGAAATCTCCAAAACCCACGACCATAACGTTGCGCGGAATGCGCCATCCTTTGGGAAGGTATAATTCCACAATGTGAAATTCCCCAGCTTGTTGAATTCAACTCAATCGAGTTGAATTGAGGCACTTGGACTTAATGTGCCCGCGCTTTCAGCTAATTAGAGCGGCTGCGAGGAACATTAAATCGGATCGACGCGGGAGGATGGGAGTCAATCTCGTGAAGATCGAAAATGCGAATTCAATCAGAAAATCAATGGGGAGGAAGAACGAAATGGTACAGTTACCAAAACTGATGGGGGTAGTCTTGGCTATACTGGGCGTGTCGCTCGTTGCAGGTCAGCCCGCAATGGCGCAGTCCAATTTGGACGTTATTATCGAAAAAGCAGGTGAGGAAGGGGCTGTCGTAGTCAATCTTTCGACAACGCGATATCCTGCTGCAACTGCACCGGCCCTATCCAAAGCCATCTCAGAAAAATTCGGCATCGATCTGAAGATCGAATTGATCAACACCGCGCCTGCGCCTGTTGGCGCCGGGCAGCTGATCGCAGAGAGTAAAGCAGGGGTCAAACCCAGCTATGATGTTTTCCCGCTGCCACTGTCGTTCACCAAGGCAATCGGCGAGGCCAATGCCATTGAGAAGATCGACTGGGCGGGAATTGGTGTTGATCCTGATCTGATCGGCCCGAATGGCAACGCTGTCTGGATTTATACGATCCCGCGAGCAGTGGTCTACAATACCGAACTCGTAACAGGTGACGATATCCCGACCAAGCTTGAAGACTTGCTTGACCCGCAGTGGAAAGGCAAAATTGCTGGCCCCGGATTTGGTGATGCATATGGAATGATCAGTGCTCCGGTACTGGGTGAAGAGAAGGCCGCAGAATGGGTTGAAGCCCTGTATAAAGACCAGGAACTCTCCATTGTTCGCTCGATGACGGATATCACAAATAAGGTTGCCAACGGCGAGATGGCGATCGGTATGGGTGTACCTGCGAACTATGCAGGACTCGTAACAAAGGGTGCGCCCGTTGCAAATGCTCCGCTCGAGAAGGTTGGTGGGCAACCATACTACATTTTTGTTGCCGCAGATGCGGCCCACCCCAATGCAGGGGCACTCCTTTCGTATTTCTTGTGTTGCACGGAAGAGGGCCGGTCTGCTTTGCTTGAGAACACTGGATCTGCGTTCTTCAACACGCCGGGTTCTGAAGCCTATGACATGGGCAGTGATGGGCGCGGAATCACGCCGACGACGGAATGGCAGTTGAACGATCAGGCCCGTGTTGCCAAGAGGTTCGACGCGCTGATCGGACGTTAACCAGTCAACACCCCGGCTGTGTGGTGTCCACCCACAGCCGGGGCTAACTCTCAAGATCACACCAGCAACGACCCTTAAGATCGCACCAGCAAATTGAATGTTTGCTGAGTGAGAAGCATTCATTGAACTGGAGAACTTACGTGCCCACTCCTGATGACACTAAACCATCCGCGTCTTCAGATACGATCCGCGAGGGAAATTCATCTGCGGAGCAAGTCGTTGATGGCCAAATTTATCGCCTGGGCGGGTTTGTGCCATTAGATGGTCGGCTAAGTTGGTCAGCCAAGCGTCCCGGACGAATTCAGCCAATTAGCGGCTATGTTGTCCAGAATGACGACCGTGCTTATATGCTGGACACGGGTGTGGCGGCGCATCGCGCAACAGTGATCCAACAGTTCTCGGGTCTATTACAAAAAGATCAGCCTGTGACCGCCTTCCTGACGCGCGCTGACTATCAATGTCTTGGCAATCTAGAAGCCTTGAACGATCAACATCCGCTGGAAGAGCTTGCCTTTGATATTCGCAGCCCGTTTTCGGCTTTCGACGATGTGAAACGCAACCTCCAGAACGTGCGCGAAACCTTGTTGACCCCTGGGTTTGGGGGGTACAAACCGCTGGCAGCCTCAGATGACTTGGTCGTCTTTCCCGCCATGATTCGAATACTTGGGACCAACTGGGTATATAGCAAATCACAGCGGACTTTGTTCACCTCGGACTGGTTCTGTCATACGGATCTGGCAGCAGATGCTCAATCATCCATCCTGACCGATTCAGCTATGGATGAAACAACCTACGAATCTGCAATCGAACATGTTCAGTGCAAATATTATTGGCTGTCCCAGGCTAACACCGATCCGTTGCGAGTCTGGTTGAAAAAGATTTTCGAGGACCTCGATGTCCAGATCATCGCACCGACGGTTGGCTGCATCCTGTCTGATCAAAAGCTGGTCGAAAAACACTATGAGCTAGCGATGGAAATGCTGCTGAAACTGGGGCGGAAGAATGGATAGACCGATGAACGAAACAACCGACGTACCACAGTTTCCACGCGAGATTTCGTCTGGTGTCTTCTGGCTCAATTATTGTATGGGTACGAGTCCAAAGACCCCGGAATTGCACCTGCATCTGTCCATATTCCTCGTTATCGGGAGCGAAAAGACGTTCCTGATCGATACCTCCTTGCCGACGATGTGGCGCGGGATCGAGCCGCAGCTGCGCGAAGCGCTTGCCGGGCGTAAACTGGACTATATCTTCGTAACCCACCCAGAGCTACCGCACTCGGCTGGGCTTCCCAATCTCATGGAGCAATTTCCCGAAGCGACGCTTATTGGCGATATGCGGGACTACCATTTGTTTTTTCCAGAATATATGGACCGTTCGCAGAACGTTGTGCCAGGCGAGAAACTATCGCTGGGTGATAGATCTATCACATTCATCAATGCTGCGATCAAAGACCTGCCTGGGACACTCTGGGCCTATGAGGATGTAACTCAGACTATGTTTGTCTGCGATGGCTTCTCTTTGACTCATGACGGTGATGAAAATATCGATCCAGTTGACGTGGGCCGCGAGTTGCGGGATCTGGAAGATGATGAGCCAGTACATTTCGAAGGCGAATGCGCCATGCTCACATCAGAACTTCCCTCGGTGAATATCAAGTCAGCCTCTCTTATCATCGAACGTGCGCTATACTGGAGCCGTTTTGTGAAGCCGGACCTTCTTTTCGGGGATGTCAGGAAGCTCTTTGAAGATTATCCACCAAAGCTGATCGCGCCATCGCATGGCAATGTCATCGACAACATTCCTGAAATAGAAAAGATGGTGATCGAAGCGCATGAGCTTGCCTACGCTCGCGCCACAGAAGTCGCGGGTTGAATTGATCGGATCCTTGCAAAGAGAGTAGCAGACCAAAGCACTTTGGCGGCAGCAGCGACATTTTTCAGGGCTGGAGAACCTGGATCGGCGCGCGCCAATCTACTGTCAGGGGCGCTGTTGAGCCGCGCTCGATCAACACGTTCGGGATCAGCAGGCGCATGGGTGCAAGCTTTTGCGAGGGGTGTCTTAAGCGGGTGTCGAGCCGTCGCACAGCCGCACGGCCAAATTCCTGTGCTTTGATTTTGACAGTGGTCAGGGTCGGGGTGACCTGAAGGGCGGGGCTGAAATCTCCAAAACCCACGACCGAAACATCGCGCGGAATGCGCCAACCACGTGACAGGATGTCAGAATAGGCGGTGATAGCCAGCCCGTCGTGACCGCAGAAAAATGCTGTCGGATGGCCACCCTCGGCCAGAACTTTGTCGAGCCCTTGGGTAAACGTCGTAGCGCCGCCCCATGCTATATCATAGCAGGTCATGCCAGGTGTCGCCTCGACAACTTCTTGCAGGCCGAGCAGACGTTCTCGCCGACCGCGCAAATCAA
>CAZOCA010000120.1:0-7745 GCA_964578105.1 uncultured Pararhizobium sp. | reverse complement strand
GGCAGGGTGCAAGATCTGACAGGCACTGGGGTCTGGACACAATTGGGGGCGTGTTTTTGCATGTTCTGCTCCCACATTTGTCGCAGGTTTTGTTCATGCAAGACCGTCTTGCTTGTTTTCAGGTGACCTGATTTTACGAATTGTGCTCCAGGCAACCCACGATAAAAGAAGCACATTGATTACCAGCAGGACGGCAGAGACCGGTCGATCAAGAAATATCCAATAGCCTTCATCTGACAAGAGCAGAGAACGTCGGAGATTATTTTCCAGCAATGGCCCAAGAATGGTTCCAATAACGATGGGCGCCAAAGGATAGTTGGCGATGCGTAGTATGATCCCGACCAGCCCAAATCCCAGCATTGCCCACAGATCAAAGATTGAGGATTGAAGAGCAAAAGTGCCAACAACGCACAACACCAGAATTGCCGGGATCAATCTGGATTTGCGAATTCTCAACGCATAAACAAAAAGCGGGGTCAGCAAGACACCCAATATCAACAAAGCGACATTGGAGGCCAAATAGACAATGAAGATGGCTCCAACGATTTCGGGCTGATCCTCGAAAAGTGTTGGCCCGGGATAGAAACCAAATATGAGAAGCGTTGCGACCAGCAAGGCGGCGATGGGGTCACCTGGGATGCCCAACGCCAAAGACGGAACCAGCGCACCTCCGCAGGTGGCATTGTTGGCGCTTTCGGTTGCAATCACACCGCCAACTTCACCTTCTCCATATTTTTCGTGAGGTTTGGCGGCGTTCTTGGCAACTGCATATGCTGCAAATGAACTGATGACGCCGCCCGCCCCGGGCAGGATGCCAAAGAATGTTCCGATCAAGGACGATCTGATCAGATTTTTCCAATTTTTGAGAACCGACAGGACCGATTTAAACTCCGCGCGCACGATTGGAATGTTCGGTTTGGCGGTCAGGTTTTTGCCCATCATCTGAAAAACCATCTCCGAGATGGCGAACATCCCGACAACGATGGAAACCAGATGAAAGCCGTTGAGCATGTGATGGCTGTCAAATGTAAAGCGATAGCCCATCGAAATCTGATCGGTTCCGATGGTTGCCAGTATCAGGCCCAAACACCCAGACAGAATGCCTTTGAGGAATGAGCCCTCGGAAACAGATGCAATCGCGACCAGCCCGGTAATCGCAAGCATTGTGAACTCAGGTGGACTGAACTGCCGTGCAAAAATCGCAAGGATTGGTGCCGACGTAATCAGAATGACACCGCCAATAAGGCCACCGAGGGCAGAAGAGGAAATGGCAATGCCTACGGCCTCAGCGGCGCGCCCTTTTTGCGCAAGCGGATAGCCATCGAACAAGGTGGCTGCCGCCAGGGGTGTCCCCGGAATTCTAAGCAGAATTGCAGAAATCGAACCTCCGCAGGATCCGCCGACATAAATGCCCAGCAAAAGAGCCATGGCGGTAATGGGCTGCAAATTGATTGCAACAGGCAATATCAGAACAATTCCCATGAGCGGTCCCAAGCCCGGAACCGCCCCCACCAGCAATCCAAATACGATGCCGAGTATGATGAGTATGAAAACGAGCGGCGTTGCGAATAGAGCAAAGCCCTGGGTGATAGAGTCAATCAGCATGAAACGTCACCACGGTATATTGATAGCGAACATGCCGCCCGGCAGCACGATTTTCAGATATTTTTCAAACAGAAACGCTATGAGCAACGCAACTGCAACAGAATACAGGATTGTCGGGATCGGCTTCTTATCCCCGCAAATGATCATGGCAATGGCAATGAACGGCGCGGTTGCCAGATGGTAGCCCAGCAAGTCCAGAAACAATAAATACAAACCGAACAGGCAGACCAGCATAAAGGGCCGGTGCAAATCTTTCGCAGCAACGGAATCGCCGACAATTGTCACTTGTCTCATTTGCAGCGTTAGCGTCACCACACGGATCAGGACGGTCGCGATTATAAGGATGCAAACCGCACGCGGAAAGAAAGCCGCATTATGGAAAGGGTCACCTTCAGCAATGCCCTGTTTCACCAGGTCTGTACTGATCTGTTGGAAGACGATTGCTACAATTGCCAGGAACAGAATCAGGGAAAGCCATTCCACGTGTTGCCGGGTGAATGTCATCTTGTGCTGCCTGTCGCCTGCCTCAAAAGTGTGTCGTCTGCAGAAGTGGAGTTTTCTGCCGCACGATGGGAAATGGCTTGATCAAGCTCTAAAAAAGCCATTTCCCAGAGAACAGCAACGCTATTGGGCGCGCAGCTTTTTGATCTGTTCTTCTTCCCAAAGCAGACCGTCGCCCATACCGGAAATCTGAGTCGATACTGAACCCACGATTTCAGCATATTGCTGATGATCCCATTCAAGCGGTGTCCAGCCAATGGCGCTCAGCTTTTCTTTGACAGCATCGTTTTTCATGGCTTTGTTCATGGCACTTTGCAACACTTCAACCTGTTCAGCTGGTGTGTCTTTATGGACCAGCCACCATGTCCAACCCAGTGGACCAAGCCCCGTCAATCCGATGTCTATGCCCATGTCTTCAACGGTATCTGCCCCATCGAACAATGCTTTGACAGCAGGTAATTCTGACAGAACAAGGCCAATTGTGTAGCCATCCTTGTCAGCCATGTAGGCTCCCGGATTGACAAAGACGAAGTCCAATACACCAGACTGGAGATCCTTGCGGGCTTCGCCGTCGGTCTTGTAAGGCACGACCTGTGCGACAACACCGAAGGCTTTTAGAGCCTTGGCCATGACTTTGTGCGGCAGGTTCCCTGCAGTCCCAGATGAATAACGCAGTTTTCCAGGGTTGGCTTTTCCATAGTCCATCATTTCCTGGAAATTGGCGAAGCGGTCATCATCAACCCGCGTGGCGATGGCAAACGCAGCCGCCACGCCAGAGTGAAGCGGCGTAAAGTCCTTGTAAGTCCAATCGGCCTTGCCACTTGCTGGCGCACTGACCAATGGAGCAACCCAGCCTGAAATCATCGTGTATCCGTCTGCGGGGCGTGCCATTGCGGTTTTGAACGCTTTTGTGCCCCCAGCGCCCGGTGTTGAAACAAGTGTCACTGCGACGCCCAGTTCATTGCCAATTGCATCAGCAATAATCTGATCCGCAGCCATCGCTGTCCCCGGTCCCCATGGAAATATTGTCTGCACGGGCCGTTGCGGAAAATCCGCAGCTATAGCTGCTGTTTGGACTGACACTACACCCGCCAACAGAGCCATGGCCGTTAATATTGATGCAAATTTCATTTCTTCCTCCTTGATGGAATTGATGCGTTCCCGAGCCGCATATTCTTATAAATTTTTCTTACATTTTACATATATATAACAGAATTTGACCGGCAATCAACGGAAATGAAATCGAGCTTGTCGCCTGAAATCCCATTGTCTTGGGAATCCAACGCCATCGGGAAATCACAATGGGTTAAGGAGTCAGAGCTTATTCGGGGTTTTGGGGGGCTAGCAGCCGTCTAATGCACGGCGTTGGGAAAGCTGCAGGTGGCGTTCCAGAAGCGCCGTTGCCAACGAGATATCACGCTCACTACAGGCGGTCAGAATGTCAACGTGCTCCCGCATGGCAGGTATCTTCCGATCACCTGTACTTTGATTGCCCATACGGATCAGGCGAATACGCGCCTGATTTATCTGGTATGTCTGCGACAGAATTTCATTATCCAGGTATTCGACGATGGTGTTGTGGAACGAGTCATCTACTGTATCAATTTCCAGGACTTCGTCTGCTGTCAGCTCTCTCTTTTCCAGTCGGCTCAGCACTTCTTTAGATCTCTCCAGCATCGCTTCGATGTCGGCAATCGGAGCTTTTTCGAGATAGATCCGAAGCCCTTCTTTCTCCATCAGCACACGAACTTGGTAAGCGTTTCGGATGAGCTTTGGACTGACACCGGATATCTGGATACCGCGCTTTGGATACACTTTTAACAGTGTTTCATGCTCAAGACGCTGGATAGCCTCTCTGGCGGGCGCAATTGGAACATCAATCAACTCACAAAGCTCTTTTTGCGTCACAAACTGCCCTGGGCGAAGTTGACCGGATAAAATGCAGTCTTTGAATTTGATGTAGGCATCGATTTTTTTCATAAAGATGGCGGCGCGGCCTTTGCTGGAAGCAGGTTCTGGTTTTCCACGTTATATAGGACATATAGATTACGTAGCAACGGCTCTTCCAGCACTGGCGAGCCGAGGTCACAGACCATATCGGCCAAGTTCAAAACCATTGAAGTTGGGAATCAGCCCTAGGCCGGCAAGGGTGCCCGCTCAGAATCTGCGAATGTGGCCGGTGTCAGCCAGGCCTGGATATTTCGGGTTAAGGCCACATCACCCTGAACAGATAGATCACCGCTTTTCAAGGCGTCTTTATAGGTGCGGTCTCCCATCCAGACATCATGCATGGTGCGAACCGAGCAGTCGAAATAGACATTAATATCCTTGCCAGGGTCTTTCAGACAGACTTGCGTTTTGTCACTTTCAATCAGAAGCCACCAGTCGCGCTGTTCCGTCAGGTCGGAAAAGCGGAATTTGATCACAGTTTCGGTTCCAATGAGTTTTGACGGGTCAACGGAGCGCTCCAGATAGAACATCAAAAACTCGACATCGAAATCTGCGTCCAGGATGGTGTGGCGGGCCCAGACCAGCCCCCATTCGCCCAGAGAGATCAGGAGTGGCAAAAGCGCCTTGCAGGCTTCTGTCGGGAAATATTCATATCCCTTCTGGCCAGGGATCTTGCGCCTGACGACCATGCCCTGTTGTTCAAGTGACTTCAGACGGTTTGTTAGCAGCGCCGGAGAAATGTCTCCCAGACCACGCTGTAATTCGTTGAACCGACATCCACCCATGAGAATTTCACGGACGATAAGAATGGTCCATTTTTCGCCGAGAATCTCGGTTGCCTTGGCAATGGGGCAAAACTGATTGTAACGCATTTCGAGCCTCCCAAGAGCATTTTAACACGGTAACTTCATTTCGTGTAGTGCGTAACTTTCATTTCTGTAGTGGGTTACTTCATTCCGCGAAGTATCTGCACAGCTTCTCTCCGTCTATTGGTCTGTTCATCGGCAAGCAACAAAAATGCATTTGCCATAAGCAACTTAAACCATTGATAAAACGGAGAAAGAGCATGAACATTCACAACACGACCATCGAAACCGATTTTGAGGCCATCAAGTCGAAACAGAACGCTGCATGGGCGTCTGGCAACTATGCAGTCGTTGGAACAACACTGCAGATCGTCGGCGAAACGCTGGCGGAAACAATGGACAACAAAGCCGGTGCGCAGATCCTTGATGTGGCTGCAGGCAATGGCAATGCCACCCTCGCCTTTGCCCGTCGGTGGCACAATGTAACCTCAACCGATTATGTGGCTTCACTGTTGGAAAGCGGCAAGGCCCGCGCCAAGGCGGAAGGCCACGAGGTAGATTTCAAGGTCGCTGATGCCGAAGCATTGCCCTTTGATGACAATTCATACGATGCGGTTGTTTCCACATTCGGTGTGATGTTTACGCCAAATCAGGAACAGGCAGCCCGTGAGTTGGTTCGGGTCTGCAAGCCCCGTGGACAGATCGGCATGGCCAACTGGACCCCGTCCAGCTTCATCGGACGCTTGTTCAAAACCCTTGGCAGGCATGTCGCGCCGCCAGCGGGTGTTCAATCCCCAGCCCTTTGGGGTGATCAGGCCTGGTTGGATGAGACATTTGCCCCAACGGCAACAATCATCCGGGTCACAAAGCGGCATTTCAATTTCCGTTACCGCTCACCCGCGCATTTTGTCGATGTGTTCCGGACACTCTACGGCCCTGTGCACAAAGCGTTTCTGGCGCTGGATGCAAACGGTCAGGCAGCTTTGGAAGCGGACATTCTGGCTCTGATAGCAGAATTCAATGTCGCCACAGACGGCTCAATGAATGCGCCGGCGGAATATGCCGAAATCATCATCACCAAAGCCTGACTGCCCAAAGAGCGGATCGAAAGGGAGACAAGAAAATGAATGCACACACACCAAATATGGCGGCGCTTGAAGCGTCGCCTCTCGTGGAGTTCTGGAACGAAATCCTGGCCCCCAAATTCATCCGCTATCGCCATATTCTGGTAGGCGGGCTGTCTCGGCACAGCGCCGAAACCCTTCCCGCGCTTGATGTACGGCACGGTGATCGGATTTTGGATGTCGGCTGCGGCTTTGGCGATACAGCGGTTGCGCTGGCCAAACGGGTTGCACCATCGGGTGACGTTGTCGGCATTGATTGTTGCCGGGCCTTTCTGGACCATGCCGGAGCACACGCTGCACATAACCTTTCAAGCAATGTCCGGTTTGTCTCTGGCGATGTGGAAGCGGGACTGAATGAAGGTCAGTTTGACTTCGTGTTTGCCCGCTTTGGCACCATGTTCTTTGCCAATCCAGTCGGCGGATTGCGCGCCATGCGAAGCGCCATGAAACCTGGTGGGCGGATGGCCCATATCGTATGGCGGCAACGTGCTGATAATCCCTGGCTGATTGCGGCTCGTGATGTTGTGCAAAGCATCTTGCCAAAACCTGGTGAAGACGCTCGGACCTGCGGACCTGGCCCGTTTTCCATGGCCGATGAAGAAACCACCCGGGCACAGATGAAATCTGCAGGCTTTGCCGATGTCGCCTTTCAGCGCATTGACGCCAAAGTCATGGTGGGCCGCACAATTGAGGAGGCCATTGCCTTTCAATTGGCGATTGGTCCTGCCGGAGAAACCTTTCGCGAGGCCGGAGCGCTTGGCGAAGAACGACGTGCAGATGTTGAAGCTGCACTCACCAAACTGTTCCGAACAGTTGAAACCAATGCGGAAGGGCTGTGGATGGACAGTTCTTCATGGCTGATCACGGCCCGTAACCCAGTGGCTGAATAAGCTGCCATCCAAACAAAACCAACTGACAAAACAAACCAACCCCCAAAAGGAAATGATAACATGACACATGCAAACACAAATGAAGGCGTCATCGACAATGGCGTAAACACAGAAGCTCTTATTGGTGCACGCGGCGCCTTTGCCGAGACACCAGAGGCTGCTGCCTTTACATTCCGAAGTACCTGCGACTGGGTGGATGGCACCGAAAGTATCAACAGCATCAATGGTTATTTCGGCCTTGGCCAGGATCATGAGCGCAAGCACACTTTCAAAATCGCGTCTGATCACCCAGAGGTTTTTGCCGCCAAAGACAGTGCGCCAACCCCGCCTGAAATCGTGCTTGCAGCACTGGCAAGCTGCCTGACCGGCGGCGTCGCAGCAGTTGCTCAGCATCGCGGCATTCAACTGCGCGGCGTCAAGGCCATTGTTGAAGGGGATGTGGATGTTCGAGGCATTCTGGGAATGGACCCGGACATTCGCAATGGTTTTGGCGCTGTACGTGTGCGCTTTGAGATCGATGCAGATGCCAGCGAAGCCGATATCCGCGCTCTGGTTGCCCAGTCGCAAAAGCGTTCAGCCGTGTTCGACCTCATCACCAACCCAACCAATGTCCATGTGGACGTAGCCTGATCCAGGCTGCCTGAAGGAGCGCGTGTCGTGAAACAGATTTCGACCGTCATTGTTGGCGCCGGTCAAGCCGGGCTCGCTATGAGCAAATGCCTTGCCGACCGTTCGATTGCCCATGTGGTGATCGAGCGGGGCGAAGTGGCGAATTCCTGGGCCCATGAACGCTGGGACAGCCTCAAATTACTAACACCAAACTGGCAAAACCGCCTCCCCGGCCTCGCCTATGCCGGATCAGATCCAGA
>CAZOCA010000119.1:0-7758 GCA_964578105.1 uncultured Pararhizobium sp. | reverse complement strand
CCAAAACACCGCGCAAGTGATCATGACAATGCGCGATGAGAACGGGCATCACTTCGGCGGAGACCCGCGACAGATCCTGTCGCAGCAGGTGACAGCATTGGCTGCCGAAGGATTGAGGGCCTGTGCCGCATTTGAGTTGGAATTCTTCTTGTTTGATCCTGAGAAAGTAGGTCCCGGTGGCGCTCCGCACCCGGTCGAACACGGCATCGGCCCGGATCGTCAGAATATGTATTCTCTCAGCTCCTTGGACCAGTATGCACCTGTGTTCAATTCCATCAACACCATGGCTGCACTTCAGGGTGTTGCAGTCGACACGATTGTCTCTGAAGCCGCGCCCGGTCAGTTTGAGGTGAACCTCAAACATTTGAGCGATGTCATGCGGGCCACAGATGAAGCGGTTCTGTTGAAACGGATTGTTGCCGATTGCGCCAAGGCGCATGGCTTGAAATCCAGCTTCATGGCGAAACCATTTGCTGATCAGGCTGGCAACGGAATGCACATCCATGTCAGCCTTCTGGATGAAGCTGGCGATAATGTGTTTGCTGGCGGCGATGGAGACGCGCGTCTGCGTCACGCCATCGCAGGCACTTTGGAAACCATGGCAGATTGCACGCTGGTTTTCATCAACACCGTCAATGGGTTCCGCCGCCTGCATCCAGGGTCTTATGCCCCGACCAGAGCTGTATGGGGGCGTAACAACCGCTCCGTTGCTGTTCGGGTGCCCGCGTCACCGCCCGCCGCAATGCGACTTGAACACCGCATTTCAGGGGCCGATGCAAATCCCTATCTTGTCATGACGGCTGTTTTGGCCGCGATGCGCCAGGGAATGAGGCATGGTTTGGAGCCAGCTGATCCGATCGAAGACAATGCTTATAACAGCGCGGATGACCAATTGCCGGATAACCCGAAAACAGCGTTGCAGTTGTTCCGTAACAGCAGTTTTGCAAAAGAGGCATTCACCCCACTTGGTCACAAGATAATCTGTGCTTTGAAACAGGCAGAGATTGATGCCTTTGCAGCGGAAATCACGCCTCTGGAGCACAGTACTTACGGATAAAATCTGGATTCAGCATCACGATGGTTTCTGAAAAAAATCTTGAGGTAGACCGCATTCCCTCCTATCGTTTTGAATTAAATGTCAGATATCACTATGTTTTTAGCGATACTGGCTTCGCATCTGTTTGGGGAATTGTATGCACCGATCTAAATCAGCTTTGAAAATCAGCATATTCGGCCTGAGCCTTGCGCTTTCAACGAGCGCCGCATTTGCTCAGGAACGCAAGGTCAATATCTTCAACTGGTCCGACTACATCGATGAAAGCATCCTGTCTGATTTCACGGCTGAAACTGGAATTGAAGTCACCTACGACGTTTTTGATTCAAATGAAGTGCTCGAAACCAAATTGTTGGCGGGCGGCAGTGGCTATGACGTGGTCGTGCCAACCGGAACTTTTCTGGAACGGCAAATTCAGGCTGGTGTGTTCCAGAAACTGGATCGCGCAAAGCTGCCCAATTTGACAAATATGTGGACTGACATTGAAGAACGTGTGGCCCAGTATGATCAGGGCAATGCCTATTCCATCAATTATATGTGGGGCACCACCGGCATCGGCTACAATGTTGAGAAGATTGCCGAGCGTATGCCAGATGCACCGCTGGATAGTTGGCGGATGATCTTTGATCCTGAGATCGTGTCAAAGTTTCAGGATTGTGGCATTCACCTGCTGGATGCCCCAACCGAGCTTGTGCCTGCTGCCCTGAATTATCTGGGACTGGAACCGGATTCCAAGGATGCGGACCTGCTTGCGCAGGCGGAAGAGTTGTTACTGGGCATCCGTCCCTACGTTCAGAAATTCCATTCGTCAGAATATATTAACGGCCTCGCCAATGGTGATATTTGTATTGCTGTAGGCTGGTCAGGTGATGTGCTGCAAGCG
Organism: uncultured Pararhizobium sp.; assembly: GCA_964578105.1. Lineage (GTDB taxonomy): Bacteria > Pseudomonadota > Alphaproteobacteria > Rhizobiales. Next base: position 5,821 of record CAZOCA010000119.1, on the reverse strand, counting down.
CGGGACAGGGCTGCAGAAGCCGACAATGGCGTGTCTGTTGCATACACGATTCCGAAAGAAGGCGCTTTGATGTGGTTTGATCAGATGGCCATTCCAGCAGATGCAAAGAATGTTGAAGAGGCCCATGAGTTTCTCAATTACATGATGCGCCCGGAGGTCATCGCAAAGGCGTCAAATTATGTCTATTATGCCAATGGAAACCATGCATCAAAGCCTTTGCTGCTAGAGGACGTCTTTAACGACCCCGCGATTTACCCAAGTGATGAGACGATCGCAAAACTGTTTACAGTGACGGCCGCCGCACCTCGTCAGCAGCGGCTGCTGACACGGACCTGGACCAAGGTAAAGACCGGCCAGTAAAGAGACCTGCTATGCTGCAACAGAATACCCGGTTCCGGGCAGCCGGATATTTGACTCAAACGGATATGTGAAAGCGGCGAACACGATGGCAAAAACTCTGGGGCCTGTCCGATGTGATTTTGCGCCGTGGAATGATCCTGATGCTGCGCCGTATATCTCCTTCCGGAATGTAACAAAACGCTTTGGTGATTTCACCGCGGTGGATAATTTGTCGCTTGATATCTATGAGCGCGAATTCTTTGCGTTGCTGGGCCCATCGGGATGCGGGAAAACCACAATGATGCGGATGTTGGCGGGATTTGACGCACCCTCTAGCGGCAACGTATCGCTGGATGGGGCAGACCTGACTGGAATTCCGCCCTATAAGCGCCCGGTCAACATGATGTTTCAGTCCTATGCGCTGTTTCCCCATATGAGCGTGGAGAAGAACATTGCGTTCGGTTTGAAGCAGGAGCGTATTGCCAATGCGGATGTGAAGGCCCGCGTTGAGGAAATGCTGAGCCTCGTCAAACTTGAAGAATTTGCCAAACGCAAGCCACATCAATTGTCAGGTGGGCAACGTCAGCGTGTTGCCTTGGCCCGGTCCCTGGCGAAACGCCCGAAAGTCTTGCTGTTGGATGAGCCAATGGGCGCGCTGGATAAGAAACTGCGCGAAGAAACCCAATTTGAATTGATGGATCTGCAGGAACGCCTTGGCATGACGTTTATGATCGTGACCCATGATCAGGAAGAAGCCATGACTGTGGCCGACCGCATTGCCGTCATGGATAAGGGGCGCATCATTCAGATCGCCACGCCAACAGAAATCTATGAGCAGCCATCCTCTCGTTATGTTGCTGACTTTATTGGCGACATCAACTTGATTGAGGGGCGGTTGACCGAGTTCTCAAAGACCGAATTTACAGATAATCTTGCAACCATGCAGTGCCCGGGCATAGGGCCAAATTCGGAAGCCGGCCTCAAAATTCAGGTTCAATGCGAGACCACAAGCGATCTTGCCGTGGGTGATCGTGGTTGGTTCGCGATGCGTCCGGAAAAAATTCGCTTGTCCCAAGATGTGCCAGAGGGAATTGATCCAGCCAATCCGGTCAATGCTGTCGAAGGAACCATCTACGACATCGCCTATCTGGGAGATGTGTCCGTCTTTCATGTGAAGATCAATGACGACTTCATTATTCGGGCGACGCAGACCAACACCACACGGTTGGTGGAACGGCCTTTGTCCTGGGAAGATCGGGTGTGGCTTTACTGGGGAGCGGATGCAGGCATCCTGCTGGCTTCATGAAAAGTTTGAAGCGATTTTTCAGTGATAGGGTCAGTAGCCGGTTTGTGCTCATTGGTGTGCCATATTTTTGGCTGGTAATCCTGTTTCTCATACCGTTCCTGATCGTCCTGAAAGTCTCGTTTTCAGAGCCGACAGTCTCTATTCCACCCTACAGCCCGAGGCTGGATATCAGCGATGGCTTGTCTGCTCTTTGGCAACAGATCCGGCAGTTTAGCTTTGAGAACTATGTTTTCCTCATAGAAGAGCCGCTGTTCTACCGCTCCTATCTGTCCAGTTTCACAATTGCTGCCATTGCGACCTTCATCACATTGTTGATTGGGTATCCTTTGGCTTACGCCATGGCGCGAGCGCCGCGGTCCTGGCGCGCTATTTTGTTGATGTTGGTCATTTTGCCGTTCTGGACTTCTTTCCTGATCCGCGTCTATGCCTGGATCGGAATTCTGAAGAAAGAGGGTCTGCTCAATCAGGCATTACTCGCCATTGGCGTCATTTCCGAACCATTGACGATCCTCAATACCAATGCTGCTGTCTATATCGGCATTGTGTATTCCTATCTGCCATTTTTGGTGTTGCCGCTTTATGCCTCGCTTGAGCGCATGGATGACAGCTTGCTGGAGGCCGCAGCGGATTTGGGCTGCACACCTATGAAAGCATTCTGGACAATTACACTTCCAATATCGATTCCAGGCATCGTGGCCGGATGCTTTCTCGTCTTCATTCCTGCAATAGGAGAATTTGTCATTCCCGACCTTTTGGGCGGTTCCGAGACCTTGATGATCGGTCGCACCTTATGGGTTGAGTTCTTCAACAATCGCGATTGGCCGGTCGCAAGCGCGGTGGCGGTGATCCTGCTTCTTATTATCGTGGTCCCAATTGCCCTGTTTCAGAATGCACAGGCGCGCGCTGAGGAGAAAGCCTCGTGAAGCGTTCCAGTTGGTTCAATATTACGTCTTTGGTCCTGGGGTTTTCATTCCTTTACCTGCCAATCCTTTTGCTTGTCATTTTTTCATTCAATGAGTCGCGTCTGGTCACCGTCTGGGGAGGGTTTTCAACCAAATGGTATAGCGAGATGTGGCAGAATCAGGGTTTGATTGACGCCGCCTGGGTCACACTGCGCGTTGGCCTGCTATCTGCAACAATCGCTACGGTGCTTGGCACGATGGCGGCATTGGCCTTGTCCCGGCATAAGCGTTTTGCAGGCCGGACCCTGTTTTCAGGAATGATCTATGCGCCGCTTGTCATGCCCGAAGTCATTACCGGCCTGTCACTGCTGCTGCTGTTTGTTGCCATAGATTTTGCACGGGGTTTTTGGGCGGTCACACTGGCGCACATCACTTTCTCCATGTGTTTCGTCGCGGTTGTGGTGCAATCAAGGCTGGTGACATTTGATCGGTCACTGGAGGAGGCAGCCAGTGATCTTGGCTGCCCGCCGGCTAAAACCTTTTTTGTCATTACACTGCCAGTCATAGCACCAGCGATAATCGCAGGGTGGATGCTGGCCTTCACATTGTCTCTGGATGATCTGGGGATCGCGAGCTTTACATCCGGCCCGGGTGCCACAACGCTGCCGATGAAAATTTACAGTCAGGTTCGGTTGGGCGTGACACCGGAGATAAATGCCGTCTGCACAATTCTATTGGGGTTGGTAACATCTGGGGTTCTGATTGCATCTTATCTGATGCGCAAAGAACAACAGCGCAGCCAATTTAAATCGGCCGCAGCGCCTTAGAGGGCATTTGGTGAGTTAAGAGAAATTGGTGAGTTAAGAGAAATGGTACAGCTGGGTGGTCTCGAACCACCGACCTCCGGATCCACAATCCGGCGCTCTAACCAACTGAGCTACAGCTGCACATGCCCGACAACATCACAGTTGCAGGCGAGAAAGTCTTTAGGCCGACGTTAGCGTTATTTCAAGCAAAACTTTGAACGCAATATCCATTTGTTTCCGCAAAAGGTGGAAATCCCGTGGATATGTGAAATGCTTTTCAGATCCTGACCGTATGGTGCCTGGAAATGCAGACAAAGAAAAACCCGGACCAAAATCCGGGTTTCTCAGTGGAAGCTTGGGAGTGCGTAAATTATGCAGCTTTCATAACTTTTTCAGCAGCCTGTTTGGCCGGGTTAAAAGTCTCGGTCATAGCCTTACCAGTCAAAGAAGACAGGTCCTTGGACTGTGCGCTCATCATTTCGAACTGCTGACGGGCGAATGAGGTCTGCAATTCAACAGCTTCGGATACTGATTTCACGCTGAACAGGTCTTTGAAGAAATCATATGCCGCATCTGTATTCGCTTTGGCATTGTCCATCGCTTTGTGCTGAACTTCCAAAGCGGTCTCACGCACTGTTTCCAGTGTTTCTTCGACTACGTCGATGGATTCTTCTGCAGCAGCCTTGACTTTCGCATAGCCATCTTTGGTCTGGGAAACAGCTTTTTCAGCCATGTCGCGAACCATTGTTGGAACTTCCATGTTGGCAGCGTCGAATTTCGACACATCAAACATGTCAGCACCGGCAAATGGCATCTCAGGCATTTTGAAAGCTTCAAAGCCGGGCATTCCGGGGATGATAGGTGTTGTGGTTGCTGCAGTCTTCGCAGCTGCCGCAGGCTTGCTTGCAGCGCGGGTGCGGGTCGTTTTTGCTTTAGTCGCGGTCATGTCAATAACTCCAGTATTTGCCGTATTTCTTGTGGCCTGCAGCGCGAACATGGTGTCTCGGCAAGCCGTTGTGTATCAGATATAATAGATTTTTTGTGCATTGCAACAAAATTTTGCAATGCACCATTTTCGAAGAGGGTCAGACTTTGAATTTGCCCTGGATGTCTTTCACTGCATTGACAGCTTCTTCACCCATGGATTGCGCCTGTTTTGTCACAGACTCGATCTGTTCCTTGATGTATTTTGTCTGCAGTTCCAGCGCTTCCTGAGGATCTTTCGCTGTGACCAGTTTTTCAGCCTGGCTAAAGGCTGCACTCATGTGGTCTTCAGTCAGAGCCAGGGCCTTCTTGCCGGCTTCAGTGGTTTTGGATTGCAGGTCGCTGCCTGAACTTTCCATCTTGCTTGCAGTTTCCTGCATTGTTTCCATGTAAGTATCAAAAGCCTTGCGGGCTTGTTCCATGCCTTGTTCGGCAAAGGCACGCATCTGTTCGCTCATGTCAAAGTTCTTGGTCATCATCACACCTTGTTGGTTTGTGTTTGCCTATGTTGCAATGCAATATAATTACAAAATTGTGCAGTGCAACATAAAAATTGCGAGGCCGGCTTTTTCCCCGTTTTTCCATGCACCTGTGGAACCTGTGGATTGCTCCGAATTTAACCCTATTCGCAATCAAAATGCCGTAATTGGCACAATAGATAGACCCACCAGTGACTTTGTATTAACAAAACCTTAATAGCGGCTTCACGTTTTGAGGAAGCCTACCAATGAATTCGGGCCGGTCTCCGGCGAGTGCTTAATTCGAAAAGCGCCCAAAGACTTGCCCACGGAAGAATGGATTGCAATTGTCAAAACGTCGTGACAATCGGGCCTTTATGTCTTGGACGGCTTGTGAGCCGCTGAATGCCCTTGCCTTGTCCGTGAAGCCAGCTCTGGTTCTGTCTCCCGATGGCGCGCAATTGCTTTGGGCTAATCCAGCCGGTGCAAAGCGTCTGGGCACCCAGGATTTGGAAACGCTTTTGAGCGAAGAGTTTCCGCAGGACTTTCCGCTGCGCAAACAGATCCGGCATTTGTTCAACTGGTTACACAATGACAAAGACCAGATTCAACGTTTACGGCTTGGCCGCAGCGCATCTACGCCGCTGGAAATGGTGACTGTCAGCAAACTGAGAAATGTGGAAGGCGTCGCCGGTGTTCTGCTCCGCCCGGTTGCTGAGCCGACCGAGCAGGACTTTCAGACGCGCGCAGACAGGATGGCGGATTGGCTTGGATCTGGTCACCATTACGCAGCTCTGTTTTCCAATAGTGGCGATGTGATCGCCTCATCCGGCGCTTTCCATGAATTACGCCATGCTGCCACAGCATTGCAGTCCTTGCTGGAAGAGGCAGAAGACAGCGTATTTCCAGTGTCTCAGCAGATCACAATTCAGTCAGGCACGCGAAACCTTGTGACGGCGCTGAAACTGCCGATGGATGATGATGAGGTTTTTCTGCTGCTGGTTGATGCAGATGAGGCGTCGTTGT
>CAZOCA010000118.1:0-7766 GCA_964578105.1 uncultured Pararhizobium sp. | reverse complement strand
TCATCTGGGAGGATATTATGAAAAAGACCCTTATTCATGCTGCCGCCATTGTGGCGACGGCCTTCATGGCTGCACCTCAAATGGCAAGTGCCGAGGACCTGGTTCTGTCAATCGGGTCACGTGGCTATGGTCAAATGGTTGAGCCGAATATTGAGGCGTTCAAAGCAAACAACCCAGGCATGTCGGTTGATTGGCTCAAGGTTTCCGATGTTCCAGGCGATTCCCGCAAGCTTTATGTCACCGGCCTTACTGCCAAAAGCCCGACGCCGGACGTGTTTGCCATTGATGTGATCTGGGCTGGCGAATTTGCCCAACGAGGCTGGCTGGAGCCCCTGAACAACTATTTTGCCGCTGATGAACTGGGCGCCTTCAATCAATCCTTCCTGTCTGCTGCCACGGTTGATGGCTCGGTCTATGCCGCTCCGCTTTATGTTGATGGAACGCATCTGTTTTATCGAACTGATCTGCTTGAGAAATATAACCTTGAGCCACCAAAGACCTGGGAAGAGCTGATTGCAGCGTCAAAAACCGTTATGGAAGGCGAGGACAATCCTCAGCTTTACGGTTTTGTTTCCATGTGGGCTAAAATCGAAGGCCTGTTCATGAACTGGCTGTCCTTCACAGGCGGTAATGGTGCCAGCTTCTTTGATGCCGATGGCAATGTTGCCGTTGATTCGCCTGAAGCCATTGCGGCCACACAGGCCATGGTCGACATTCTGCACACACATGAAATCGCGCCACAATCGATCTTGAATATGCGTCCGGATGATGCGCGCACCTTGTTCCAGCAGGGCCGTGCCGTGTTTTTGATGGTGCAGGATTTTGTACATGCTCCACTGAGTGCTGCCGATAGCCCGGTTGCCGGCAAGTTTGACTTCAAGCGCAATCCTTATTTCGAAGGCCATGCAGATGGGCATTCCACTGCCATGGGTGGCTGGTTGCTGGCTGTAAATGCCAATTCCGAGAACAAGGAAAAAGCGGCTGAGTTGATCAAGACATTCACCGCCTATGATCGCCAATTGGCAGCGGCGCTGGATGCTAACCGCGCACCTGGCCGGTCTGATGTCTATACGGATGCAAAGCTGGCCAATGCCGGCATTCTGGCAAAGCTTGGTGCCAATTATGATGTTGGTGTTGTGCGTCCTTCCGCGCAGACCGGTAATCTGTATCCACGTGTGTCGGAAGTCATGCAGCTTGAAATCACCAATGCTCTGCATCAGCGCAAAACGCCTGAAGAGGCGCTGGCTGATGCGGCAAGACAGGTCAAGGAAATCCTGGGTCAATAAGCCTCTGGTCAACTGGCCTGGAATAGAAAGTCAGAGGACAGGGCGGTTCTGCTGCTCTGTCTTTTGATCCAAAACAGCCCCGGACATTATGCCCGGTGTCACCTCTTCCACTGACACAGAATTCCCAAGTCCGGGGCGACTTCTTTTTCTCATCTTTTAGCGTACGGAGCCTTTCATGAACGCCGCATATAGCCTCGATCATCGACGGCAAATGACAGGCATGTCATTCGTGGCGCCAACGGTTTTGCTGATTGCGATCATTCTGATCTATCCGATTATCCAATCGGTTGTTCTGAGTTTTGGCCAATCCAGCATTGACGGGTCTGAACCCTATAAATTTGTTGGTTTCGCTCATTACGCAAAGCTGATGGGTGATGAGCGGTTCTGGAATTCAATGGCTGTGACCTTTACCTTCACAGCAATCTCCATTCCACTGGAACTGATGCTGGGCATCGGGTTGGCCGTTTTGTTGAACGAATCCTTTCGTGGCAAGGGAATTGCGCGTTTGGCGGTGCTGTTTCCATGGGCATTGCCCACGGCGCTCAACACGCTGATGTGGCGCTGGATGTATAATGCGGATTATGGGCTCTTTAATGCGGTTGCCCTGCAGTCCGGCATTGTTGACCGGCCCATCAATTTTCTTGGCGATGAATGGCTTGCCATGTTCTCCATGGTTGTTGTGGCTGTGTGGAAAACAAGTTCCTTCATGGCGCTGATTATTCTGGCAGGTCTGCAATCCATTCCCCGAGATCTTTATGAAGCCGGGCGCATGGATGGGATGAGCCGCTGGCAGGAATTCACGCAGATCACATTGCCATTGCTGAAAGGGCCAATTCTGGTCGCCCTGATTATCCGGTCGATGGATGCGCTGCGCACGTTTGAACTGCCCTTCAATTTGACCGATGGCGGGCCGGTCATCGCTACGGAAAGCCTGTCGCTTTATGCCTATAAGGTGATTTTCGACTTCATTGATTTCAATTTCGGCGCTGCGATTGTGGTGGTTCAGTTTCTGGTGATCTTTGCCATGAGCCTTGCCTATATCTTCGTCCTGCGGACAAGGAACTGACCGATGACCAAGCGTCCCCGATTTGGCCTCTATCTGCTTGTGATTATCTCGGTTGTGATTTCGTTTTTCCCGATTATCTGGCTTATTCTGACATCGATAAAAACCTCAGCGGGCATCTATGCCTGGCCGCCGCAATACTGGCCGTCGCCCGTCACTTTTGAGAATTACTGGACGATCATCACCCAGTCGCCTGAATTGCTGCGCTATGTGCTGAACAGTTTCATTGTGGGGGTGGGGTGTACGGCCCTGACACTGGTTTTCGGTGGGCTTGCCGGGTATGCGCTATCGCGGTTGAACCTGAAATTTGCGGGTTTCCTGATGGTTGGCATTCTGGCTGTGTCCATGTTCCCGCCGGTGTCGCTGCTTCCGTCCCTGTTTCAGAATTTTCTGCAGCTTGGATTGCTGAACACCTATACCGGGCTCATTCTCGCGCATGCCGGCCTGTTTCTGCCGTTTACGGTTTGGATGCTGGCCAGTTATTTCGCGACGCTGCCAGTGGAAATTGAAGAAGCCGCCCGCATGGACGGGATGGGTTTTCTGCGGATTTTTCTCACGATTATCCTGCCGCTGTCCTGGCCCGGCTTTGTGGCGACAGGTCTGATTGTCTTCATTTTCTCCTGGAACGAGTTTCCGCTGGCGCTGGTTCTGATGACCCAGAATGCCATGCGCACGGCGCCGGTTGGCATTTCGCTCTATCCCGGCGAATACGCCTTTCCATGGGAAACCATATCAACGGCCACGGTGATTGCGATCATACCGATCCTCATCATCACGGCTATTTTTCAAAAACAGATCGTCGGTGGACTGACCGCCGGTGCCGGTAAATAACGCTCAGGACTTCTTTCAATCATGGCAATTGTTTCGCTTCAACAGATCGGCAAGAATTATGGTTCGGTGACCGCCGTCCATGAGTTCGATCTGACTATTAATGACGGTGAATTCCTGGTGCTGCTTGGCCCGTCAGGCTGCGGTAAATCCACCACCTTGCGGATGATTGCCGGGCTGGAGAGCATCTCCAAAGGCACATTGGAAATTGGTGGCAAGGTCATGAATGCGGTTGATCCGAAGGATCGGGGCGTTGCCATGGTGTTTCAGAATTATGCGCTGTATCCGCATAAATCCGTCTTTGACAATATGGCGATGGCCCTGAAGCTGCAGCGTGTGCCAGCAGATGAAATTCAGCGCCGCGTTGGTGGTGTGGCTGACATGTTGGGGCTGACCGATTTTCTGGAACGCAAGCCAGCTGCCTTGTCCGGTGGACAGCGCCAGCGTGTTGCCATTGGCCGTGCCATTGTGCGCACGCCAGAGGTGTTTTTGTTCGATGAGCCGCTGTCCAATCTGGATGCAAAGCTGCGGGTGCGTATGCGCATGGAGTTGCAGCAATTGCATGAAAGGCTGGGAGTGACATCCATCTATGTGACCCATGATCAGGTTGAAGCCATGACGCTGGCGGACCGGATCGTTATCATGGATGCTGGTGTTGTGGCCCAGGTTGGAACGCCGCGCGAAGTCTATGATCATCCGGCAACAATATTTGTAGCCGGCTTCATTGGCAGCCCTGCGATGAACTTTATCAATATCGAGCCCGCTGGAGATAATGGCTGGAAGAGTAAAGACTCGTCCTTTGCCATTCCGGATTTGAATGGTTTTGATACGGCAGGCCTTACATCTGTGACGCTGGGCATCCGCCCTGAAGATATTGAAGTGGTGGCGCGGGACAGCAAGACAGATGATCCATGGTGTTTTGATGCCGATATTCGTTTGGCCGAATTGTTGGGCGCTGATGCCCTTTTGAACCTTGCCGTTGTTGGCGAAGACATGCTGGTCCGTGTTGGTGGCGTAGACCATCCTGAGCGCGGTCATCAAATCGGGATTCGAATTGCGCCGGCGCGCTTGCATGCGTTCAATCCGGATACGGGTAAGGCGTTGCCCAGAATTCAGAAACATTGAATCATATGCAAGCCTTGGGAAAAGCCGGTACTGCCGGAACAGTTTGCATTATTTGAGATTGTTGAGGGGAAAACTGTGACGGCGAAACAACCCAATATTCTGTTCATCATGGCTGATGATCATGCGTCCAAAGCCATTGGTTGCTATGGTGCCGAGATCAATCAGACGCCGCATCTTGACCGCATTGCCAATGAAGGCATGCGCCTCAACCATTGCTATGTAACCAATTCAATTTGCACACCCAGCCGGGCTGCAATCCTGACCGGCACCTATAATCACGTCAATTGTGTTTCAACCCTGGAAACCCATATCGACAATCGTCTGCCAAATGTTGCCAAACATCTGAAAACAGGTGGCTATCAAACAGCAATGGTCGGCAAATGGCATTTGGGTGAAGGCAAAGCCCATGAGCCAACCGGGTTTGATTTCTGGTCTGTTCTGCCGGGCCAAGGCGAGTATTTCGATCCCTATATGATCGAGATGGGCGAAGATATTGAAGCGCGGGGCTACGTGACGGATGTGATTACAGACAAATGTCTGAACTGGCTGGATGCGCGTGACCAGGAAAAACCCTTCTTTTTGATGTGTCACCACAAGGCACCGCACCGGGAATGGGAGCATCATCCCAAACATGCCGGCCTTTATCAGGACGACATTGCGGTTCCAGATACGTTTGATGATGATTATCGCAATCGCGCCAAGGCCGCGAGCGAAGCCAAAATGCGCATCCGGGATGATATGAAATACCGGGATTTGGGTCTTGTGCAGCCGGAAGGTGGATCGGAAGTCGGTGTTCGGGTCAAGGATGGCGACATTGAACGCAAGATACCGCATCCTGAGGATCCCTCAGATCTGCGCTTGATTGACCGGGCTACCGGGGAAGTCTTCACCTTTGAGACACAGGCTGAATTGGCCCATTTCAAATATCAGCGCTATCTGAAACGCTATCTGCGAACGATCGCGTCTATTGATGAAAATGTCGGTCGGATGCTGGATTATCTGGATCGGGAAGGTCTGACCGAGGATACGATTGTGATCTACACCTCCGATCAGGGTTTCTTTCTGGGAGAGCACGGCTGGTTCGACAAGCGCTTCATGTATGAAGAGTCATTTCAGATGCCGTTTCTGGTGCGCTATCCCAAAGAGATTGCCGCTGGCACAGTGTGCGACGACATGGCGTGTAATGTGGATTTTGCCCCCAGCTTTCTGGATTATGCCGGGCTGACTGTGCCCTCCTATATGCAAGGCAAGAGCCTGAGGAACTTGTTCAGTGGCAACACGCCCGAAGACTGGTCGCAATTGGCCTATCACCGCTATTGGATGCACCGTGATCCGGACCATAACGCCTATTCGCATTACGGCATTCGCGATCAACGCTACAAATTGATTTACTGGTATAATGAGGGTTTTGATTTGCCCGGGACCAATCATGGTGGTGAAGACCGAGAGTGGGAATTATTTGACTGCCAAAAAGACCCGCTTGAGCTTTTCAACGTGGTCGCGGATCAAGCCTATTCAGATGTTGTGCAGGACATGATGCGGCAACTGGATGCCAAGATGGCTGAAATTGGTGATGTGCCTGAGCATGGTAGTTTCGGGAGCTAGACTAGGCTGAATGTTGATGCTCAACTGGCTGTCTGAAGGCCTGATTGAGTCCAAGCCCCGAGATTCTTTCCTCTCTGACACTATGAACCCACATTTCCGGTTGAAATATGACTGTGATAGCTGCGTTGTCTCAGTGTGAACACGCATATGCATGTTGCTGTTCGGCGTCTGGCTTCCATTTGTACCTTACGGAGAATCCCATGAAGACTTTATTTCTGGTTCTGGCGATGACAGTCGCTTCCTTTTCCGCCCATGCGGCAGAGCTTATTACGAAAAGCAGTCCACATTCTGTTGCTGACACAATGGACCGGCTGGTTGCAGCTGTGGAAAATGCGGGCGCGACGGTTTTTGCACGGGTTGACCATGCAGCAGGGGCTGCCAGTATTGATGCTGAGTTGAAGCCCAATCAGATGCTCGTCTTTGGCAATCCAAGGATCGGGACACCCATCATGCAGGCCGACCCGATGGCTGGTCTCGACTTGCCAATCCGCGTTGTCATTTTTGAAGATGCTGCAGGCGATACGATGGTGGCCTATCATGATCCTCAGCAGATTGCCGCAACCTACCAGGTTCCTGCCGATCTGAAATCACTGGCGATGATGGCCGGTGCTTTGGGCAAGCTGACAGACGCTGCTGTTCAACCTTCCAATTAAGTCGACATGATCAAAGCGGCCGCGCGGAACTGCCGCGCGGTTGTTCTTGAGCGATTCTGGATAAACAAGAAGCGCTCTAAGCTGCTGAGCGTTGATCCCGATGTGTCTGGGCCATGCGGACAAGCAGATTAAAGGCCTGCCGTGTTGCGCTGACATTCGCCTTGTTTTGGCCTGCGATGTCAAAGGCAGTGCCATGGGCCGGTGTTCCAATCGGGTAGGGAAGACCACCAGCAACAGTCACACCGCGTTCAAAGCCCAACAGCTTGATCGCGATCTGGCCCTGATCATGATACATGGTGACGACAGCGTCGACTTCGCCGCGCATTGCCTTCAGGAAGACTGTGTCAGATGGCCAGGGTCCGGTGACATTCATTTGCTTGTCCTGACAGGCGCGCACCGCAGGTTCCAGAATGTCGATCTCTTCGCGGCCGAACTTGCCATTGTCACCAGCATGCGGATTGAGCGCAGCGACAGCAATGGCCGGACGCGTTTTCCCTGCGCGTTTCAATGTGTCTGATGCCAGAGTGATTGCACGCAATATGCCGGGTTGATCAATATTGGCGGCAACATCCTTCAGGCCAATATGGCTGGTTACACGTGTGGTCATGATGTCATCGAGTACATTTATTTCGCTGTGATAACCGGTAAAGCCGAGATAACGGGCCATATAGCGGTGCTCGTCTTCTGCATTCAATCCAGCTGACGTCATGGCACCCTTATTGAATGGGGCGAACAAAATGCCATCGACGAGCCCTGCCATTGCCAGATCCATAGCCTTGTCGAGGCAACGCAGAGAAGTTGTGCCGCCCGCAACGGATACAGTGGCAATTTCCACCTCGTCAGGCTGGATGGTGTTGAGATCAAGATGGGCAAGGCCCGTAAAATCGGGCAGGTCTTCTTCTTGCAATGTGTTCAGTTCCACCGGCAGGCCAGCCTGCTCGGCCCCGCGTTGCCATAAATGGGCATCACCCACAAGCACGATATCGGCCGCTTCGCGAACACCGTCTTCATTCAGCAGTTTTGCGATCAGTTCCGGGCCGATGCCGGAGGGATCACCAGGGATGATTGCAATTTTGGGGCGGTTCATGGGCATTTCCGTTGTTAGGTGGATTCACGCTCGCTCAGAGCCTGAGCAATATTTGTTTCGGCTGTTTTCAGATGAGCTTTCAGAGCCTGCGCCGTTCGTTTTGCATCCCGCGCGGTCAG
>CAZOCA010000117.1:0-7789 GCA_964578105.1 uncultured Pararhizobium sp. | reverse complement strand
ATTAATCACTCAGAAAGCGATTCTGTCAACAGTTTTGATTAAACGATTAATCTACTAGGATGGGACATTTCTGCGAAGCTGACTTCACGGCGAAGCCGTTTAAGGGAGGGCGCGCGGCCTGCGCAGACCAGAGGTTCAACTGTGTTGAAAAACCAGGCATTCCAATTGGATCCAGAGTTTATTCCTGATTTTGAAACAGAGCGAGCAACGGACAGAGCGATGTGATTTTGATCTTTCCAGTCTCATTGGCTTTTATGAAAAACAGCCTTCAAACCTTGTCAGCCAGAGAATTGAATCCTGGCATAGCCTTCCATCGATTTTTCTGCGGCAATGGTTTATGACGCAAACAAACATCCGCAGATGAGATTCCTATGACCCCTGATATTTTATGCCTTGGCGAACCCATGCTTGAGTTCAATCAGCAACCCGACGGCATGTATTTGCCGGGCCATGGCGGCGATACATCCAATTGTGCCATTGCAGCAGCGCGTCAGGGCGCGAGCACGGGCTGTTTGACTCACATCGGCAAGGATGCCTTTGGAGACAGTTTCATGGCGCTTTGGACATCCGAAGGGGTCAGCACGTCCCATGTCAAGCAAGTTGCAGATGCGCACACCGGCATATATTTCGTCACCCACGGTGAAGATGGGCATGAGTTCAGCTATTTCCGCGCTGGATCGGCCTGCAGTCTGATGACACCGGATGATTTGCCTAAGGACGCTTTGCAATCCACCAAAATACTTCATGCGTCAGGCATCAGTCAGGGCATTTCAGAACGCGCTGCAGATACAGTGTTTGCAGCAATTGATATCGTCAAAGAGGCCGGTGGCCTGGTATCCTATGACACCAATTTGCGTGAGAAATTGTGGCCTGTATCACGGGCAAGAGCAATCATTCATGCAGCCGTCGCGCAATGTGATATCGCCTTGCCCGGACTGGATGATGCGGAACTCCTGACCGGCCTGTCGGAGCCGGAAGCCATTGTCCAATTCTATCTGGATCTGGGTGCCAAAATTGTGGCTTTGACCCTGGGCCCGAAAGGCACATTGGTCGGGACAGAATCTGAGGCCCGGCTGATACCAGGTCGTAAAGTCAGTGCAGTGGATGCGACGGGGGCAGGGGACACTTTTGACGGGGCCTTCCTGTCGCAAATCGTCGGCGGGTCCGATCCGTTTTCTGCAGCCAATTATGCAAATGCTGCAGCGGCTCTTTCAACACAGGGCTTTGGCGCAGTTGCACCGATGCCATACGCACCAGACGTGAAAGCGTTTTTGGCTGATTCCGCATAAGTGCGAATGGGCGACGCAGTCCAACCGCCACAAGTCAAACCATGGCTGCAGCTTTTGCATATGGCATGAATGTACGGATCAACTTGCTGTCCAGCCGCTCACGCAGGCAGATCAACGCTTCATCCATGGTGATATTCGCGTCCGCAATTTCAATCTTGCAGAGCCGTTGATCAACGCCGAACTCGGCTTCTGAAACGAGGCCGACACCGGCACCGGCGGCAACAATCTCCCGCACGGCCTCTCGGCCTTCCGCCTCAATTCGGATTGGCAGTGTGATATTATTCTTGCGCGCAAATTCCTCCAGTTTGGAGCGGGTCTTTGAACCCTTTTCCCGCATCACGAGGGGCATTTCTGCCAGTTCGCGAAAACTGATCGACTTTTTGGCTGCATAGACACTGTCTTTTGGCGCAAAGGCGATAATAGGGGTGGAGTTCAGATGCACGACTTCAAAGTCACGCCCTTCCGGAACCTCTCCCAGAACACCAATATCCGCTTCATAGGTATTGAGCGCGTCAACAACGGCTTCGCTGTTGCCGACACGTATCGAGACGTGAATATCCGGATAGCTGACGCGAAATGATCCAAGAATATGCAGTATATGATGGGCTGAATCAGCCATGATCTGCAGATTTCCGGATTTCAGCGCGCGTGTTTGTGACAACAAATCATGAGCCTGAGTCTCAATCTCAAACATGCGCCGCGTCAGCTCCAGCAATTGCTGGCCTGCAGCCGTTACCGTTACCTGTTTGCGATGCCGGTTAAACAGACGCACGTCATATTCCGTTTCAAGCTTGCGAACCTGATCGGAAATTGCGGGCTGTGTCAGATGCAGAGCTTCTGCTGCCCGAGAAAAACCACCATGGCAGGCTACATAGTGAAAGGCGCGCAATTGAACGTAGCGCAAGGGTATCTCCTCTTCCATCAGCAAATCAGATACTGCAATAAGAACTATCGTTTTGATTAATGCAACACTCTTCCCGTAGTCGCGAAGATCGTTTATATTAGCCGTCAAACAAAATGATCGTGAATCGCGAATAGGAATTTCAATGCATCTCTCAGGTTTCCTGGTGCAATTGGCAGGGGCAATAATGCTGCTGCTTTACTCCACCCGCATGGTGCGGACGGGTATAGAGCGGGCAGCAGGCCCAATGCTGCGCACTCTGTTTGTAAAATTGGGAAAAGGCCGGTTCAGAAGCGTTTTTGCAGGCGTGGTTGGCGCTATCTTTTTGCAAAGCTCCACCGCCATTGCCCTGCTTGTTTCAGGCTTTGCTGCAACCGGTGTGGTCAGCGTTGCGGCCGCGCTTACCATTGTGCTGGGAGCCGATCTTGGCACGGCGATCGTGGTTCAGTTTCTGAGCCTTGATCTCAGTTGGCTTATGCCTGCATTGCTGGCCATTGGCGGCTTCATGTTCCTGAAAATGCATACGCGACTGGCCAAGCAACTGGGCAGGGTGGTGATTGGCATTGCGCTCATTTTATTGTCGCTGGGCATGATTGGCACTGCCAGCGCGCCCTTGCGTGAAGCAAGCTGGATGCCAGGCATTGTCAATTTTATGAGCGAGGACCTGCTGATCTCCTTTTTCGGCGGCGCTTTGCTGGCCTTTTTGTTTCACTCCAGTGTCGCCGCCATTTTGCTGTTCGCCACCTTGTGTGCGCAAAGCGTTCTGCCGATTGAGGCCGGCTTGCCGCTGGTTTTGGGCGCCAATGCCGGTGGGGGGCTTATTGCGGTATGGCTGTCACGTGGTGGTAAAATGCCGGCACGCCATGTGACGGCGAGTAATTTTCTGTTCCGTCTCGTCGGAGGGTTGGCAGTACTCGCCGTTTTATATGGCATGGACTTTCCAACCGACCGGCTTGGCCCAACAGCAGATCGCCAATTGGTGAATTTTCACCTGCTTTTCAATGCTGGCCTTGTGATTGTCTGCCTGCCATTTATTCAGCCGGTTCTGGCACTAATGCGTGGGCTCATCAAAGAAGACCCGGAGAACGAACAAGAACGCTTGCGACCTGCAAGTGCTCTGGATGCCGCAGTTCTCAAAATGCCGAGTCTTGCCCTTGCCAGTGTCACCCGCGAATTGCTGCGCATGAGCGAAATTGTTGAAATCATGGTGACGCCGGTCATGGATTTCTTTGATGCCTCCAATCCGCATCAGGTCCAGCGTATTCGGCAACTCGACAAGGATGTGAACCGTGCCCACACCGATATCAAGCTCTACATTGCTCAACTCAGCCAGAACGAATTAACATCAGACGAAGCAAATCGTGCGGTGGAATTGACCAGTGTCGCCATAAGTCTGGAACGCGTCGGCGACATAATTTCAAAGGAACTCTTGCCGTTGACGTCGGAAAAGCATCGCCGCGGCCTGGAGTTTTCAGAAGCAGGCTGGAAAGAACTCACCACGCTCCACGCTCGTGTCATCACCAATATGCAATTGGCACTTAACGTACTGGTATCCGAGGATGTTGAGACGGCCAGAAAGCTGGTTGAAGAGAAGGCGGTGATGCGCAAACTGGAACGCGAAAGCCATGATAAGCATATGGCGCGACTCGGCAGCGGCACACCCGAAAGCCGCGCCAGCAGTGACATTCATCTGGAGACCATCCGGGCACTGAAAGAAATCAACTCGAGGTTTGCCACCTTTGCCTATCCGACATTGGAGCGGCGCGGAATTTTGCTGGACAGCCGTCTGAGTTAGGGCCTGGACTCAATTGGGATTTTAAAAATCGATAATTCAATACGTATTATCGATTTAACATATGGGATGGCAGACACTATTTTTGCCATCCGCAATCCTTATTGTTCCGCCGGATAGGCTCAGCCCATGACAATACGTTCCAAAAACCCAATAAGCCCGCCGCCGCTGGGCGAACCTTATTTGCTGACGCCCGGCCCTTTGACAACGGCCTATTCCGTAAAGGAAGCCATGCTGCGCGACTGGGGCTCCTGGGATGGGGACTTCCGCGCCATGACAGCACAATTGCGAACCGACTTGCTGGATTTGATTGGCGACACAGACAACGCCTTTGATTGTGTTCCCATACAGGGCAGCGGCACTTTTGTTGTTGAGGCCATGCTGGCATCCTTTCTGCCAAGAGAGTCGAAAACGCTGGTGCTGGTCAATGGAGCCTATGGCAACCGGATTGCCGAAACGCTGAAATATCTGGGACGGGATCATACGATCATCGACAAAGGTGATTATCTGCCGCCGCGCGCTACCGAGGTTGCAGCGGCGCTGGAAGCAGATCCTGCAATCAGCCATGTCGTGGTGGTGCATTGCGAAACCAGCTCTGGCATCCTGAACCCTATCAAGGAAATATCGGACACGGTTTATCAGGCGGGTCGCAAGCTGCTGATTGATTCCATGAGCGCATTTGGCGCATTGCCGGTGGATGTAGATGCCATAAGTTATGAAGCAATTGTTGCTTCAGCCAATAAGTGCATTGAAGGTGTACCCGGGTTTGGCTTCGTAATCGGCCGAAAGACTGAGTTGGAAAAGGGGCGAAGCCACTCGCTCAGCCTCGATGTCCATGCCCAATGGGCCCACATGAACAAAACCGGGCAGTGGCGCTTCACGCCGCCCACACATGTTGTGGCGGCCTTCATGGAGGCGCTGCGCCTGCATAAGGAAGAGGGTGGTGTTGCTGGCCGGGGCCGGCGCTATACGGAAAACCGCGATGTTCTGGTCAAGGGTATGCGCGATATCGGTTTTGAAACCCTTTTGACAGAGCCTTGGTTGTCTCCAATCATCGTGACTTTTTTCAACCCGGACCACGCTGCCTTTGAATTTCAGAAGTTCTATGACGCCATGAAACAACGGGGTTTTATCATCTACCCCGGCAAATTGACTGTGGTGGACAGTTTCCGCATTGGCTGTATTGGCCATATGGACGCGGCGATCATGCAGCAAGTTGTAGACGCTGCGCGCGACGTGTTGGTGGAACTGGGCGTTGACAATGCAAGACCGCCGGAAATCGCTCTTCTGGAACGCGCCAAACTGGCTGCCTGAGGCGGCCCACCAATTGCCTTTCAAACCGGTTGTAACCACGCAGCCGACACAGATTTTGGAAAGAACAAGAATGAATGATCTGTCACCCATGAATATCACCGTCAATGGTCGCACTTATGCCAAACCAAAAGTGCCAGCCATTGCCATTTGTCTTGATGGTTGCGAGCCGGCCTATCTGGATGAAGCCATTGCAGCCGGCCTGATGCCAACTTTGAAGCGTATCAAGCAAAGCGGCACGGTACGCATCGCGCATAGTGTCATCCCGAGCTTTACCAACCCCAACAATTTGTCGATCGCGACCGGGCGGCCACCTTCTGTCCACGGCATTTGTGGCAACTTCCTCTATGATCCGGAAACCGGTGAGGAAGTGATGATGAACGATGTGCGCTTCCTGCGCGCACCAACTATTTTCCAGACTTGTTTTGACGCGGGATTGCGCGTGGCCATTGTCACGGCAAAAGACAAATTACGGGCTTTGCTGGGGAGCGGATTGAGCTTTGAAGATGGCCGCGCCATGTGTTTCTCCGCAGAACGATCCGATACAACGACAGTGGCTGAACACGGCATCGACAATGCATCGGCGCATTTTGGACTGCCGGTCCCCGATGTCTATTCAGCAGAATTGTCCGAATTCGTTTTTGCTGCCGGTGTGCAATTGTTGAAAGAGTTCAAGCCGGATGTGATGTATCTGACGACCACGGATTATGTGCAGCACAAATATGCCCCGGGCGTGCCTCAGGCCAATGCGTTCTATGAAATGTTCGACAAATATCTGACGGAACTGGATGCGTCAGGCGCTGCTATTGTGGTCACTGCTGATCACGGCATGAAACCAAAACACCTTGAAAATGGCGACCCTGCCGTCGTCTATCTGCAGGATTTGCTGGATGAATGGCTTGGCGAAGCTGCTGCCCGTGTCATTTTGCCAATTACGGACCCTTATGTGGTGCACCACGGAGCACTTGGCTCATTCGCGACCGCCTATCTTCCTGATGGTGTGGATGCGGCAGAGATCGTCACCCGTCTTGGTGGTGTTGATGGGATATTGCTGGCCGTTGATAAGAAAATGGCTTGTGAGCGGTTTGAACTGCCTGATGATCGCATTGGCGACATCGTGGTCATCTCAACAGAAAACATGACCCTTGGCACCAGCGCGCATCGGCACGATCTGGCCGCTCTTGATGAACCGCTGCGCTCGCATGGCGGGCTGACAGAACAGGAAGTGCCGTTCATCGTCAATCGGGTTTTGCCTGATTTGCAGGACGCGCCAACGCTTCGCAATTTTGACGCCTTTCACATTGCCTGCATGGCAGCCGCGCTTTAAGTCGCGCGTATTTGGGAACCCCTTATGTTGAACTCAGATTTCAAAATTCGAAATGACGCTATGCGGATTGGCGGTGAAAAAGTCTTCACTAAGGATCTGGTTGAAGTGCGCTATCCCTACACCAATCAGGTCATCGGAACTGTGCCTGCGGGTACAGCTGAGCATGCGGCAGAAGCATTTGAAATAGCTGCAAATTACCGGCCAACCCTCACGCGATATGAGCGTCAACAGATACTCTTTCGCGCGGCGCAGCTGATTGTTGAGCGCAGAGAAGAATTAGCTCATTGGCTGACCCTGGAGCTTGGCATCTGCAAACAGCATTCATTGTATGAAACTGGCCGGGCCTATGATGTGTTCATGCTGGCAGGGCAGTTGGCGATACTGGATGATGGACAGATTTATTCCTGCGATCTGACGCCTCATGGCAAGGACCGCAAGATTTACACCATGCGGGAACCGGTTGGTGCCATCTCGGCCATCACCCCGTTCAACCATCCACTGAATATGGTTTCGCATAAAATTGCGCCTTCAATCGCGACCAATAATTGCATGGTCTGCAAGCCGACAGAATTAACACCGCTGACTGCCATCACATTGGCCGACATTCTCTATGAAGCGGGTCTGCCGAAAGAGATGTTCCAGATTGTCACTGGAATGCCCGCTGATATCGGTGATGAGATGATCACCAATGAGCATATCGACATCATCACATTCACCGGCGGCGTGAAGGTGGGTAAAATGATTGCTGGCAAGGCGGCCTACAAACGCACCGCGCTGGAATTGGGCGGCAATGATCCACTGATCATTCTGAACGATCTGTCAGATGCTGATCTGGAAAAAGCGGCAACCATTGCTGTTGCCGGAGCCACTGGCAATTCCGGCCAGCGCTGCACCGCAGTCAAACGCATTCTGGCGCAGGATTCCATCGCTGATAAATTGGTGGAGCTGATCACGGAAAAGGCCAAAGCCATTCGTTTCGGTGATCCCCAGGATCCAGATACTCAATTGGGTTGCGTTATCCATGCGCAAGCAGCTGAAACCTTTGAAGCCCGTGTCTATGAAGCGGAAAAACAGGGCGCAAAAGTGCTGTATAATCCGGGGCGCAATGGCGCTTTGTTGCCACCGATTGTTGTGGATCATGTGCCGCATGACAGCGAGTTGGTCTATGA
>CAZOCA010000116.1:0-7832 GCA_964578105.1 uncultured Pararhizobium sp. | reverse complement strand
TGTCAGCGACCAGAGGTCCTGCTCCGCTCTTTGCGACCCGCTGTTCCAACTCAGTCAGCCGTTGGGATAGATCGGCCGCGTTTTCCAATGTCCAATTGCCCGCTGCCAACAGCTTCATGCCATCGGAATTGTCCTGCAGGATGAACAGATCTGGCACTGTTATGACGCTCACATTTTTTCCATTGCGAAGTACGGGATTCTTGCACAGACTAACGGATATTCAGCGCGGTTGAAATGCTGAATAAAAACAGGTGATTTATGGAATTGAAACGGCCCTATCTTTTGTTTCTGGGTGACGTGCCAGATGCATTGGCTGCAAAGACTGCAATCGGCATTGTCGACTGGCGGAAAGACTGGTGTGTCGGGCAAATGCGTCTGCCCGGATGCAACGCCGATACAGGCCTGCCGGACATGGGCTTGCAACAGGCAATCGCAGCAGGTGCCAAAACAATGATCATTGGCGTTGTGAATGCCGGCGGTGTTCTTCCCGATCACTGGCTGGACTCCATTGTCGCAGCGCTTGATGCCGGTCTGGATGTTGCAAGCGGGTTGCACCTGCGGTTGGAGGACATTCCGGCAATCGCAGAAGCTGCAAAGCGCAATGGTCGGCAATTGCATAATGTGCGCCAGTCTGACCAGAAGTTCAAAACCGGTCAGGGCACCAAACGCGAGGGATTGCGGCTGCTGACAGTGGGAACTGATTGTTCCGTTGGCAAGAAATACACGTCCCTTGCGCTTGAAAAAGGCATGCAGGAAGCGGGTCTGGATGCAATTTTCCAGGCCACCGGGCAGACCGGCGTTTTCATCTCCGGCCGGGGGGTGTCTATTGATGCGGTGGTCGCGGATTTCATATCAGGCGCCGCTGAATGGATTTCGCCTGCGACAGAGCCTGACATTTGGCAAATTGTGGAAGGACAGGGATCCTTGTTTCACCCGTCTTTTGCGGGTGTGTCGCTGGGATTGCTTCACGGCTCCCAACCTGACGCCTTTGTGGTTTGTCACGAAACGACTCGGACCCATATGCGCAATGTGAAACATCCACTTCCGAGCATTCAACAGGTCATTGACCTGACAATTGCCTGCGGACAGCTCACGAACCCCAACATTCGATGTGTCGGTATAGCTGTAAACACTCTGGCCCTTGATGAGGCAACTGCCGTCAGCACGATGGCCGAAATTGCAAAGGTCCACGACTTACCAACCGTAGACCCGATACGCACCGGCGTGGCACCAATTGTTGCCAGACTGCAGCAGGAGTTTGACCTTTGAGCCGCCATATTGAAATTGCAACTGAAGTGTTTCCGTTGGCACAGGCTTTCACGATTTCTCGTGGGTCGCGTACCGAAGCGCATGTCCTGACAGTGTCGATCAGCCAAGATGGCAAAATTGGCCGGGGCGAGTGTGTTCCCTATGCTCGCTACGGCGAAAGCCTGGAAAGCGTAGCGGAGCAGATCAAGTCCATACTGCCGGACTTGTCCGAGAACCTCGACACAGAAGGATTGCAATCCGCCCTGCCCGCCGGTGCTGCACGCAATGCGGTTGATTGTGCTCTGTGGGATTTGAAGGCAAAGCAGGAGGGCGTCAGCGTCGCCCATCTGTGGGACATGTCACCGCTGCACGGTGTTGAAACCGCCTACACAATCAGTCTCGACACTGCAGAACGTATGGGACAGGCCGCCCACGCGGCGAGCAATCATCCGATCCTAAAAATAAAGCTTGGTGGTGCCGGGGACACTGATCGCATCAGAGCAGTGCATTCAGCGGCCCCCCATTGCAAGATTATCGTCGATGCAAATGAAGCCTGGGCGCCGGAAAATTTGGTTGAAAACATGCTGGTCTGCGCCGCAGCTGGCATTTCACTCGTTGAACAACCACTTCCTGCTGGGCACGATGACGCTCTTATGGGCATTCCACATCCGGTTCCGATTTGCGCTGACGAAAGCGCTCATACCAGCGAGACCGTATCGGACCTGAAATCACGTTATGATTTCATAAATGTCAAATTGGACAAGGCTGGTGGCCTGACAGAAGCCATGAAACTTGTTGAACGCTGCCGAAACGAAGGTTTTGGTGTGATGATGGGCTGCATGGTGGGGACATCACTTGGCATGGCCCCAGCCCTGCTACCTGCACAATTGGCCGCTTTTGTGGATCTTGATGGGCCCCTGCTGCTGAAACATGACAGAGCACATGGGTTGCATTATGCAAACAGCGTCATTGCACCACCGAAATCAGAATTATGGGGTTGATGTGGAGCCGCTCTTAAGCCGTTGCATGATCAGCCAAAGGACGAAAGCCAACAGGCCAATCAATGCCATTGCAACAAAGCTGTTGACGCCAAAGCGCACAAACAGCTGTCCCGACATGATGGTCATGAGGGCCATCATAACTCCGGAAATGAAGAAATAGCTTGCTTGGGCGCGCCCAGTCTGAGCATCCGGCACGCCCCGTGAAATCGCGTGCATAACACCCAGATGCGCAGCCCCAAAAGTGGCGCCATGCAGGATTTGCAGGACGAAGTATCCCGCAAACGACCAGTGGATCGGAAACAGCAGCCAACGCACCATGACAGCCACTGCGCCCACCGCCAAAAGGCCGGAAGGGCCAAGGCGCTTCAAAACCGGTTTGGACATGGCAAACAAAGCAACTTCTGCCAAAACGCCCACGGCCCACAGAACACCTATTTCCAGCCCGGTAAATCCAGCTTGCTGCCAATAAAGGCTTCCAAACGCGTAGACCATGGCATGGCTTGCTTGGCATAATGCGCCAATGGCAAGCGAGAGCAGCAGAACCGGATGCCGGAAGGCCTGTGCCGAGAATTCAGTCTGGTTTTGCGGCACATCCTTTGTTGCAACTTGACCTTTGGGCAATATCACAGTCGACAGCGCCACCAAACCGTAGGCCATAAACAGGATGGGCAATACGACAGAGCCGGACATTGCCCCAATGAGTGCACCTGCGGCAATATTTGCGCCAACAAAGGCCAGTGACCCCCAAAGGCGCACTTGTCCGTAGTCCATGCCAAAACTGCGCACACCTGACAGGGCAATCGCATCTCCCAACGGGACCAGCGTGTCCCAGAAGACAGCGACAAAAACCACCACAAGCACGATTTGCCAGAAGCCGCTTGCAAAGAATAGAAGGCTCAAACACAAAAAGGCCGCTGCGGCATAAATCACGGTAATCTTGCGACGGTCTGAAACACGGTCTCCAAGCGACACCATCAGTGGTGTGACGATTGCCCGAACGGCCATGGGAACCGCCAACACCAGGCCGATTTCGCTGGCCGTCAAGGCGCGCGATTCAAGCCACAGGGGGAAAAACGGAATGTAGATTCCAACGGCGGCAAACACCGCCATATAAAACAGGGCCATACGCGGCGCAAAGGAAGTGGGTCCGGTGAGACGAGCAATCACTTGGAAAATCCATTCGCCTACATACGCAAGAACACATGCGTTTCAGCATCTTATTGTTAAGAATCACAGTGTAGTCTGGAACAGAATCGAGACTTGTCTGACAGGCTTCGACTTTAACAGAAAACCTGATTGAGACCACACCGAGAAGATCATGGCGCAGCAGACAAACAAACCGGCAGAACCAACAGACATTTTGCCAACAGAAGAATACCACGCCATTGAATCAGCGGTTCTGGAGACCGCAAGAGGCCGATGGTTCCTTGAAGAATATGCCCGCAGACACCGCGTTGCAGATACCGAAATATTGCTTGAAGCCATTGCAAGACTTGGAAACTCCATACGTGGAGCGCCAGACAACCCCCTGGCCGATACCGCACCTATTGATGCCGCACCTTCTGGCACCGCGATTGCTGATTCCCAAAATGCTGTTCCGGCTAACGCCGGTGAAGACGAAACACTACAGCGGCTTCATTTGGAGGTGGCGGAATTGTCTGCAGCAATTCAACTGACCCATCAGGAAATCAGTGAGCTAGGATCGCAACAAGCGCAAAATGGCGGCTTTGCGCCATCAGCAAATGAAATGGATGATATTCTCGAGCACACTGAGAAGGCCATATCGGACATCTTGCAGGCAGCGGAAGCAATGCAGGCGTCAGCCTGGGCCGCGCGTGAAGATGGAACGGATACTGAGGTCTGTGACAAGCTGGATAAATGCGCGATAGATATTTACACGGCCTGTACCTTTCAGGAATTGACCGGGCAACGGATCGCAAAACTCCTCTCATTGATGGAGTTTACGGAAAGTCATGTTGTGAGAATGCTTCAGCACTGGCAGGTTGATGATGTAATGGACGCACCAGAAGCAGAAGCTGTTGGCGCGGCAATACACAAAGAAAAACTGGCTGAGGACACGCGTCCGGCCGATGTGTTTGAAGCGTCACCAATGCATGATGGCAGCCCAAAAGAACCGGAAAGCAACGCCTTTCAACTGCCATCTGAAGAAAACGACGTTCATGGAGATGAGCTATCAGGCAACGATCCGTTTGAAGGTCAGGATGCTTTTGTGTCCACAGAAGAGACCCTGAAAAGCTTTGCGCGATCCTAGCGAATTTGGCGGGAATATATTTTCTCGAAGCGCAAATGCCGCTCACAAAATATTCTCGTCGATTTCGATAATATTTGACGAAACAACCAGATGCCTAAAGCTTTTTACTTTATATACTTATTTTTTACCGAACTCACGAAACCTTAATTAACCAAGGTTCGCGGTCTCTGCCGTTCTTAAGGTCACGTTGATCATTTAATCTGATCATGCCCCTTCACTATTTCAGGGGAGGTTTTGGATTGGGAGTGAATTCTGAAAAGAAACCAATTGCTGCCATTGTTCCAGAATCAATCGCGTATGCGGTTGCTGCGACGAAAGGCAGTACAGAAGAAACCGTTGAACGGCTTTCTCAGGATCGAGCAGCCCTAGCTCAGCTTGTTCAGGAACATCGCATCCTGAAAGAGGCAATTGAGCGCGCGCCATCGCCCTATTGCGTCTACACGCCAGATGATCGGTTGCTTGCCACCAATTCAGCCTATGAGTGCCTGCACCCTGCTTTGCCTAAAATGCGAAATGCGCTGGCTCCCGGGCAAAGGGTTCACTACGCAGATCTTGTGCGAGAGCAGATCAAGGACACTGTTCCCAGCGACGAATTGGAAACCGAGGTCCAAAGGCGGGTTCAGTCGCAACGATTTGCATCGGGAGAAACGGTGGAACGGGACTATGGCGATCGCGGTGTGTTTCGTGTCATCAAATACCGACTGACGTCCGGCGGCACTGCAGGTGTTGCTTTTGATGTGACGGAACTCAAGAGACGTGAAGCGGATCTTCTGAAGGCAAAAATTGCCGCTGAAGAAGCCAATGATCAGGCTCGCATTGCTCTGGAGACGGAACGGACGCGGAAGGTTCAAATGCGGAACCTCTCGCAGTTGGGTGAATGGCTACAGAGTTGCCAATCCCTGTCTGAACTCTTCCGGGTTGTCGAGTGTTTCATGACTCGCATATTCGAGGATTCCTCCGGGGAACTCTACGTTTACAGCAATTCGCGTGACATGTTGGACGGCTCTTGCGAATGGAATCGTAACGGCGCTATTCAGGCACATATTCATCCCGACGATTGCTGGGCACTGCGCCGTGGCCGGATGACCCATTTCGGACCTAGCGAGATCGGCATTACGTGCAAACATGTCGTGGACATTCCCGATTTGAGTGACGGGCGCGAATATATCTGCATACCCATTATCGCACATGGCGAAACAGTGGGCTTGTTACACATCCGCTTCAGTGCTGAGACAACAGCTGACGGAATCCTGTTCGAAGAGACGGTCATGCCCTTTGCTGTGCGCTGTGCTGAACAGATCAGTCTTGCAATTGCAAATGTGAAGCTGCGCGACGAACTTATGGACCAGTCAACGAAAGACCCGCTGACAGGCCTATGGAACCGTCGCCACCTGATGAACCAGTGCCGCCATGCATTGGCAGAGGCAGAACGCGACAAACATCAGGTATCCGTGATTGCGCTTGACGTGGATAAGTTCAAACCATTCAACGATCTGCACGGGCACGATGCCGGAGACACAGTTCTGCGGCATATCGGGGAAGTCATGCAGTCTATCGTGAAAGACGGTGAGATTGCAGCTCGATTGGGTGGTGAGGAGTTCCTTGTCCTGCTGCCCCGCAGTTCGATGGAGGAAGCCCGCGAGCGCGCAGAAGTACTGCGCGGGAAAACCGAGTCCATGATTATTGACTATGGAGACGCGGCGCTTCCACGCGTCACGATTTCAGCGGGTGTCGCGACGGCAATGCCTGGACATAAAAACGGCCCTCAAGATTTGATTCGCGCCAGTGACAAGGCTCTTTACGGAGCCAAGGATGCGGGACGAAATCGTGTCATGACTGCGGATGAGCTAGAAACTTGATTCAGAGACACCCAAGATTTTGCCCTCATTCGCAGCATCTAACATACAGGCGCATCATGCCAATCCACTCCATTTTATATTTGAGATATCGGGAAGATCGAAGACGTTGTTAACGACCCCATGCTAAACATTAGGCTGCATATACATTTTAAGCACTTAATAGTTGTATAGGCTTGTCAACGTGTCCGACCGGATTGTTGAACGGCCATAATGACTACGAGAGATCTACTCTGATGATACCCGCACCGATCCCAGAAAATGAAGCAGAGCGCCTGGCAACACTTCGGCGCTTTGCCATCCTTGACTCGGAAAAGGAAAGTGCCTTTGACCGCATAACAGATCTTGCATCTGAGTTGTTTGATGCGCCAATCGCGCTAATTTCCATGATCGACACAGACCGACAATGGTTTAAGGCATCCTGCGGTCTGGAGGTGCCAGAACTGCCTCGTGATCTTGCATTTTGTGCCTATACCATTCTCGAAGATCGCGTGTTGTGCGTACCTGACACAACACAGGATGAGCGCTTCAAGGACAACCCATTCGTGACAGGTGAGATGGGCATTCGATTTTATTGCGGGGCTCCCCTCGTTGCGCAGAGTGGCCACCGGTTGGGCTCATTGTGCATCGTAGACACCAAGACAAGACATGACTTTGGTAAAAAGCAACAGCAGCGCCTTGCTGATCTGGCCGCAATTGTGGTCGACCAGATGGATATGCGCAGCGTTACTGGAAATGTCCTTGAGGAAATAGAATACCGACAGGAAGCCCAGAATAAAGCAGCTGCGACAGAAAGCCAGATCCGTGCATTGATCCAACATGTTCCCAACGGCATCGCCCTGATGGACATGAACGGAAACTACCTTGCCTGCAGCGACAGCTGGCGTGATTTTATGGCCCTGCTGGATACAAATGCCGCCAGCAACGGCATTGGCGGTTTAAGCTCAAGCCATCCAAGCTGGTATAAGGCATACAATGACGCACTTTCCGGAAAAACCATACGTATCGCTGAAGACCCGGTGAGACTGGCAAACGGAGAGGTTGAATATCTACGGTGGGAAGCCAGACCCTGGAAGTCGCAACAAGGTGAGATACAAGGCGTAGTCGCTTGTTCCATGCTGGTAACCAAACAGGTCGCTGCGCGCAAGACGATGGAACGCCAGGCAGAAATGCTCAACGCAGTGCTGGAAAACATCAAGGATGGCGTCGTGGCCTGCGATGCGGAAGGTTCTGTGACACTCTTCAATCAATCCGGCCGCAGCATACACGGCATAGACCAGACAGCCCAGCTTGGTGGGGATTATGTTGAATCGACCCATTTGTTTGAAGCAGACGGGATCACGCCACTTGCAGATGATCGCAACCCGCTCTTCGAAGCGATGAAGGGCGGTTCCGTTGTGGACCGGGAAATGGTGATTGCGCCAGATGGTTTGCCCAAGCGTCATGTGATCGCAC
>CAZOCA010000115.1:0-7877 GCA_964578105.1 uncultured Pararhizobium sp. | reverse complement strand
TATCGCTGTTGAAGACTGAACCAGCAAAGGCCCAACGCGTCTCGCTTGGCAGCCCCGCTAAAGTAGCGGCTGCAGATATATGTTCAGCCAGCAGAAGAGCTGCGTCTTTGAGCAATTGCTGCGCTTCTTGATGCCCTGCAGTGGCCATGCCATCCACGATCTGCGCAATGGAGGCAATGCGCGAGCGGACATGCTGATGCCGGGAAACCCAGTTCAAAAGCGCAAAGGGGTCTTCGTCGCAGTTCAATTCCAGCGCCGCACATAGGGCCACTGCAAAACCATTTGCCGGAATTCGGCCATCCAGTTCGCGGCTTGCCAGGCTTAATGCGCTGCGCCCGATCCAATAGGCGCTGCCCTCATCTCCAAACAAATCGCCCCAACCACCGACGCGAACTAGCCCTTTTGGTCCCCGCGCAACGGCCATGGATCCTGTTCCAGCAAGCAGCAGAATTCCTTCACCGCTTGGAAAGGCACCATGAAAGGCCATTTCCACATCGTTGATAATCAGTGCACGGTCCCCAAGATGTTTGGTTATCTGCTCGCTCACCAAATCTGCAAGATGTCTGACTTCACCAAATCCCGGCATACCCATGGCAATATTGTTGGCATTATGGGCATGGTCAGCAAAACGGCCCATCATACGGTCAAGCACATGTGCCCAATCACTATTGTCCAGTGGATTGCAGCCACTGTCAGCGGGCAGGCTGAGCAGCTCACCATCGCTTGATAGCAGCGCACCATGTGTCTTGGAGCCACCTCCATCGACGGCTCCGACCCACTCAGCCATTGCCAGCGCCCCCATCGGCAATGGTCACATTCACATTGGCGTCCTGCGCATAGCTGGTAAAAGCTGCATTTGGCCGCGTATTTGTAATGAGATTTACTTCATCTGACAGACGCAACACGCTGTAGGTGGCACGATCTGCAAACTTGCTGGCATCGGCCAACACAAAGGTCTCGCGTGCGCGTTTGGACATTTGCAGATTTGCCCGCGACTCGTCTGCGTCATAACTCGTAATCCAACCATCATCAGAAATCGCGCTGGCACCCAGAAACAATTGATCGAAATGGAGGTTTTCCAGCATGGCTTCAGCCAATGGCCCAACCATCGACATGTTCTGCGCCCTCATGCGCCCGCCCAACAGGCAAAGCGTCACATGTTCAGCATCAGCCAGTTCCTGCGCAACGATCATACCATTGGTGAAAATAGTGATTGGAAATTTGGCGTGTTTGATCTTGCGCGCCAATTGTAAAATCGTGGTTCCGGCATCCAAAAAAATTGTGCTGCCCTCGCGCACATGTTCCGCGGCCGCAGATGCCAAAGCACGCTTGGCTTCCAGATTTTGCTGCTCGCGCGCACTGAACGCCACTTCGGCCTGAGCTTCTGCTGCTATGCGTGCAGAGCCATGCATACGCACCACAATACCCGCTTCTTCCAACTCTTTCAGATCACGGCGAACCGTTGCCAGCGAAGCTCCCAGCTTGCTGGTCAATTCGTTAACTGACAATTCGCCCCTATCGAACAGAATGTCGCGAATTCTAGCCTGTCGCTCGTTGATCATTGCCAATCACCCTCCACTTGATTCAAAGTGACCATACCATACTTTCGTAAATTCAATCAATAAAAATCATAATTTTGATCTTTTATGATTTTATAAGCGGTCACCTGACGCAGCATCAAACAGATGAATGCTTTTGGCATCCACACTCAACTTCAGAAATGAGCCAAGAGCCGGAGCATGATCACCCGTCAGAACAACCGATACGGTCTGTCCTGCATGCGTGCCATGAACCAGGGTTTGGGCACCAGTAGACTCGCTGATGCCAGCTTCAACTTTCATGACGTTGGCGTCATCTGCCGCTGGGGCGCAGAAATGTTCAGGTCGAAGACCAATTGTAACCCCCTGCCCTGACTGAACAGCGACCTCGCGATCCAGCATCAGGCGAACACCGCCAATATCAACTTGCGGCCTATCGGCTTCAATCAGATACGTGCCGGACAAAAGATTCATGGCCGGGGAGCCAATGAAGGTGGCCACGAAAACATTGGCTGGCCGATGGTACACTTCAGAAGGTGTCCCGATCTGCTCAACACGCCCCTGATTGAGAAGCACCAACCGGTCTGACATCGTCAAGGCTTCAACCTGATCATGGGTGACATAGATCGACGTTGTTCCAAGCCGCTTTTGCAGGGTTTTGATTTCCAACCTCATCTGAACACGCAACTTGGCATCCAGATTTGACAAAGGCTCATCAAACAAAAAGATTTTTGGATCACGGACGATCGCACGCCCCATTGCAACGCGCTGCCTTTGTCCGCCGCTCAATGCACGTGGATGGCGGTCCAGATAGGGCGTAAGACCAAGCAACTCGGCGGCATCAGCCACAGCTTTTTGAGCAGCCCCCTTATCTGCTTTACGCAGTTTCAGGCTAAAGCCCATATTCTGCGCGACAGTCAGATGCGGATAGAGCGCATAGTTCTGAAACACCATCGCGATGTCACGATCCTTGGGCGGCAATTTATTGATCACACGGCCATCCATCGCGATTGTCCCACCGCTCGCGGTTTCCAGGCCCGCAATGGTTCGTAACAATGTGGATTTCCCACAGCCAGAACTTCCAATGAGCGACACAAACTCTCCATCATCAATGGTGAAAGAGACGTCGTGAAGCACCGTGTTCGCTCCATAGGCTTTGATCAGATTTGATATTTCAATTTTTGGCATTTTTTGAAGAACCTGAGGGAGTTGAGTGCGAAACTTGAATCAATATCGGAAGGGTAAATCAGCGAGGAAAACATCATTTTGTGGCACCGGCAGTCAGGCCACTGACAAGAAACCGGTTTAGAAACACCACCACCAGCACTGGTGGAATAATGGCAATGATGCCCGCAGCATTCATCAGGCCATAGTCGATGAAATTTCGGGTTACGAATTCCGGGATCAGCACCGCCAGTGGCTTGGTGGCCAGTGTTGGTGAAAACACCAGAGGCACCATGAATTGGCCCCAGGCATTCAGAAACGTCAAAATGGCGGAGGCGATCAGCCCTGGTGCAGCAAGCGGCAGAACAATGAAAATCAGCGTATAGGTGCGGCTTGCACCGTCCAGAAAGGCGGCCTCCTCCAGAGAAGGAGACATGGACTGATAAATCGAACGCATCAGCCACAAAGCCAAAGGCAAAAACGCCGACACGTAAATCAGTGTCACACCCAAATAAGTGTCAATCCAACCCAGCGCGATCATCAACCGGTAGAGCGGAATCATAACCGTGTATGCCGGAATAGCCATGGTTGCCACGACAATCACAAACAGAATGTTTGCCCCGCGAAACGGAATGCGCACAAAGGCATAAGCCCCGAAGGCAGCAATCAGAACAGTCAGAAAAGTGGCACCTAGTGAGGTGATGAGCGAATTTCTGAAGGCTGCCGAAAATTGCGGCCAAACGCTTTGCACTTCATTGCCCTGAGACAGGCTGGTAGCGCCAAACAACTTGCCATAATGCTCCAACGTTGGCGTGCTGGGCCAAAATTGCACAGTGTCACCAACCAATTGGGTCGCAGGCGTCAGGCTTGTCACCAGCGCCCAGTAGACAGGCCCAAGCGACCAGGCCAGCAACACGGCCACAGCTAACGCCAGTGAAACGCGCACGAGAACCGCTTTGAAATCTTGAGCATCCATCAATCGTACCGCGTTTCAGAGTAAACGCGGATGACATAGACCGCGGAAATAATGAGAGAGGCGAGCATGGCAAGCACACTCAAAGCCATGCCGTAAGAAAATTTGAGCGACTGGAACGCCGACATATAGACCTGAATGATGATGGAGCGTGTGTCCAAACTGGTGCCATTCAGGATCCACGCTTCGTCAAACATATTGAAGGCAAAAACCGTCGATTGGCTGAGCGCAATGGCAAACCCGCCCGAAATAAGGGGCAATGTCACAAGCCTGAAAAGCCCTATGGGCCCAGCCCCGTCAATCCGGGCAGCCTCATACAGATCGCGCGGCACAGACTGCAAAGCTGCCAGAAGAATAATGGCGGTCAACGGCATCATGCGCCACCCATGCACCGTTGCAATCATGAACAGCGCAGTCAGTCGGTCATTGAACCAGACCCGGTTTTCTTCAATCAGACCAATGTTTTTAAGGATGGCATTCAAAACCCCATAAGACGGATTGAAGATCCAGTTCCAGACAACAGCGTTGACCACCGGCGGAAGACACCAGGGCAACACCAAAGCTGCAAGAAGAATGGAGCGACCAAATCTGACCCGGTTGAGCAGTAAGGCTGCGGCCAGTCCCAATATCGATTGCAGAGCCACGGTCATTGCGACAAATGTCAGTGTATTGCTCCAGGACTGCAATACATTCGCATCGCGAAACAGGGCAATATAGTTCTTCAACCCCACAAAGGGAGTTCCCGCCCGCATGGGATCGACACGATAAAAACTGTCGATCACCGTAAAGACAAGCGGCACTAGAACGAGCGCGCCCATGATCACGATCACTGGAACAGTGTAGGCCGCTCCCAGAATACCTGAACCAAAGTTCTGACTGGAATTCTCGGAGCGATCTGACATCTTCAATCTTTCGAAATTCTATCGATTACTTGGCAGCTTCAACATCAGCGGCAATACGCTGAACAGCTTCTTCAACCGTAATCTGACCCTTTGCAGCAAGGTTCAAATTCGAAGAAACTGATGACGAGAAGTCTGGATACCAGGCAGGTGCGCCCTGAGCGAACAGCGGCTCTACAAGTGCAGCCTGTGCAAGGATCACATCTCCTTCAACCAGCTTGCCATCAGCATTCAATTGCTCGAGCACAGAAAGACGCGGCGGCAGATTGCCCAGCGTTTCATAGGCGGCAATCTGGGTTGCTGGCTCAAGCAGCCAATTGATGAAAGCAAGAGCGCCTTCCTTGTTGGCAGCACCTGTTGGAATACCAACAGCTTCCGGCAGACCAATGGTACGAGCCTTGCCAATAGTGGATAGCATCAACGCCGCTGCTGCACCGTCGGCAACCTGCGACTTGTCAGGATCGGTATAAACTGAAAGGTTTCCGGCCCAACCAGCAACATCAAACGTGATCTTGCCACTCTTGAACAACTCGTGGATCTCAACATCCTTCAAGCCAGTTGAAGACGGGTCGATCAGGCCTTCTTTAATTGCAGAAATTTCAAATTCCATGGCCTTGTAGCCTGCAGAATCCTTATCCACAAAAAGTGGTTCAAAATTATCATCAAACAATTCACCGCCAAAAACCTTGGTCAATAGATACCAGGCAGTCGAAGTGCCTTCTGACGCTGAAAGCGGCAAACCAATTGGATGGTCAGCAACACCAGCGGCCTTAATGGCACGCGCGGCAGCCAACAACTCATCAGGCGTCGTAGGAACAGCAGAAACATTGGCACTTGCCAGATGGTTCTTGTTATAAATCATGACGCGAAAATCATTGTTGTAAGTGACACCAAGCACTTCACCGCCATAGGAGAAAATGCTGGCTGTTGGAACATCTGCCAGAACGTCAGCGGAAATGCCGCCATTCAATGATTGATACCAGCCGGCTGCGCCGAATTGGCCAACCCACGACCAGTCTACTTCAGTCGCGCTTGCTGGCGCTGTATTGGCCACCATTGATGTCACGATTTTGGTTCGGATTTCGTCCCAACCAAGTGTCTGGGCATCAAGGGTAACGCCAGCTGACTGAGCAAACTGGTCGGTAAGGTCTTTCGGCAACGTTCCCCAGGGAGGGAGGAGAACGGAGAGCTGATCCTGTGCGAAGACAGGTTGAGCCATGGGTAACACGGCGGCAATCAGGGCAATTTTAAGTGCTTTGATGGTCATTTCAGGTCCTTTCAAGAAGCGCGTCCAGGTCTAGCCAAGCGTCTGTTCAACCGGAACTCATCCAGACCTGCCCCAAAGAAGGCAGACAATATGGACCCGCAAAAACGTCATCGGCACCAACCCTGAGGCCAACTCTATGATCGCAATTCGATCATGGTCAATCTTTTTTTTGATTTATTTTGATCTTTTAGAAGACTCAAATGGTCCCTATACGATTGAATTGAGGCAGTAACGCCTGACAAAACTTGAAGCTTTCGTTGATATTGAGCGCCATATCCCGCAGATTCAAAGCGGCAAGAAAACCCGGTAAATCTCTGTATAAGATGTTGAATCACCAAAGGAGAGAACAACCATAAAATGATGAATTTTAAAAACTCTTCTGAGTTGTTCAAATTTGAAGCAACTATTGGGAAGCGCACAGGCGATCCTAAGAAATGTACCCCGCCTCGTGCCGGTCCTAAACTAAACGCCACATGCTTGCTGACTTTGTCGCTACTTCTTCTCTGAAGCTTTGTCTCTACTGCGGCCGAACACCATTTTCCACAAGGGTGTCTGGCTTAGAATCATAAGAACAAAAGCTGTGGTTAAAACCACGGTGATGGGGTTGGACACAAATGCCCAAAAGAAATTCCCAAAATCCTGCCTGGCGCCAATCATGGCACGTCGATAGTTGGAATCCATCATCGGCCCCAGAATAACACCCAAGATGACCGGCCCAACCTGAAACCCGTAAGTCTTCATGAAATAGCCAACAACCCCGAACAAAAGCATCCAGTAGATATCGACGGGGTTGTTCTGGATTGCATATGTACCAACAGCACTGAGGATGATGATCAGTGGAATCAGAACAGCTTTTGGACATTCAACGATCTTTGTAAAAACGCGGATGCCAGTCAGACCAAAAATCAGAAGGAAGATATTTGCAAGCGTAAGGCTTCCGACGATAAACCAGAACAGATGCGGCGTTTCGACCAGCAAGAGCGGCCCCGGCCTGAGGCCGTGAATGAAAAGCGCGCCAATTATAACAGCCGTAACCGCGTCACCGGGAATACCAAGCGTGAGCATCGGTATATAGGCCCCACCAACGGCAGCATTATTGGCAGCTTCCGGCGCGACAAGCCCCTCCCGGCACCCTTCGCCAAATGGGCGCTCGGGGTTCTTCGTGGATCGTTTGGCATCATCATACGCCAGGAGAGCTGCAATATCACCGCCGGTTCCTGGCAGAGCGCCAATGATTGTGCCTATTCCGGAGGCGCGCATGGCAAGCCAGAAATACTTCTTCACATCAGAAAAGCGCGGTATAATTCGATCGATTTTCTGCTTGATGGCTGGCACGTCGAGCGTGTGCAACTGCACCAGCGCCTCGGCAACACCAAAGAAGCCGATCATCGCCGCTACATAGGGAATGCCGCCCATGAGCGTTATGGTGTTGAAGGTAAAACGCCCTTCGGCTGTCATCGGATCAAGTCCGACCATGCCAATCAACACACCAAGCGCCCCGGCAAAGACCCCCTTGGCAAAACTTTCACCAGACAATGTGCCGACCAGAAGAATACCAATCAGGCTCAGCAGCAGATAATCGCGGGATTGAAACATCAAGGCGAATTCAGAGATGAGTGGCGCAAACAGCGCCAACGCCAGAATTCCGATGAAGCCGCCAAAACCGACATAACCGTCGTCAGCCCAATCGCTTCACCGGCCTCTCCACGCTTGGCCAGCGGATAACCTTCAATTGCAGTAGCGATGGCCGAGGGGGCACCTGGAATGTTCAAAAGAATTGCGGTTCGCGAGCCTCCATAGACGCCGCCGAAAAACACACCAGATATCAACGCCAGCGCTTCATTGACATCCCAATTGAATGTGAACGAAATCTGGATTGACGATGCCATGGTCACAGACAGACCCGGAATGGCGCCAACATAGATGCCAGAAAGGGTGCCGGCTCCGGTCAGGAACAAAAGCCATGGATCACTCCAGGCAATCAGAAAATAGCCAAACGCTTCCGCCATATCAAAGAGGGCCCCTGAGCAGCGTTC
>CAZOCA010000114.1:4478-7920 GCA_964578105.1 uncultured Pararhizobium sp. | reverse complement strand
ACGCATCTCTTCAACGCCATGAGCCCGCTTGGCCACCGGGAGCCCGGACTGGTGGGCGCGGCGCTTCAAACGGAAAACCTGTTCGCCGGGCTCATTGCCGATGGCATTCATGTCCATCCCGCAGCCATCGCAACTGCGCTTGCCGCCAATCGCGGACCGGGCCGGATCTTCCTGGTGACCGACGCCATGTCCACCATTGGCACCGATCAACAATCCTTCACCCTGAACGGACGTACAATCCGCCGCGATGGCGGAAAGCTTGTGCTGGAAGACGGCACATTGGCCGGTGCAGATCTGGACATGATGACTGCCATTCGCTTCATGGTCACGACTGTTGGCGTTGCCTTAGATGAAGCACTGCGCATGGCTTCCCTTTATCCGGCCATGTGTCTGGGCGCCGATGCCACCCTTGGACATCTCAAATCCGGAGCGGCAGCGGATATGGTCCATCTTGACCCAACGCTCGAAATCAAATCTGTGTGGCGCGGTGGGCAGAAATTATAGAACACTGGATCCATCTTGCGGCTTAACTTTGAACAATTGAAAACCTTCCTGATGGTGGTGCGCTTTGGCGGCGTGCGACGCGCGTCCGAGCACATGCATTTGTCGCAACCCGCCGTCACAGCACGCGTTCAGAATCTGGAACAATGTCTGGGCGTCGATCTGTTTGACCGCAGCAAGGGCGCCATGACGCTGACCAAGCGTGGTGAGTCCCTTCTTAAATATGCTGAGCAATATGTTCAGCTCAGTGATTTGATCGAACGGGATATTGTCGACCCAGCTGGTATTGATCTGCATTTGCGCATTGGCGTTTCAGAAACAATTGTCCAATCCTGGCTCCCTGAATTTGTCTCCAGGCTCCGAAAAGAGTTTCCCAATCTGGCCATTGATATCTCTGTCGACATCTCCTCCAATTTACGCGAAGCATTGCTGACGCGGGCCTTGGACCTTGCCATCCTGCTTGGCCCGGTTTCGGAATTCACAGTTGATAATATAGACCTGCCCGACATCACGCTGAACTGGTACTGCGCTGCAGAGGCTGTGCTCGACGATGATCCGGCACAGCTGTTTCTCTCAAATCCAGTGGTGACCTATGCCCGCAACACCCGTCCGCATCGGGAATTGAAGTCCGAATTATTCAACCGCTACGGGCCTGGCATCTCTCTCTTTCCCTCGTCATCCCTGTCAGCCTGTTTTCGCATGGTTGCGTCCGGTCTGGGTGTCGCGGCCTTGCCGGAAACTCTGGCGGCACCCGAACTTGCAGCGGGAAATGTCCGCGCGTTCGATCCGGGCTGGAAACCGAAAGCACTACACTTCACAGCATCTTACCTTGGTGACCCGCAGTCATTTTTGTTGGCGCGCGCCGCAAATATCGCAAAAGAAGTGGCCAATGGTGCACGATAGCTGATCAAAAAAGCTGATCAATTCCGCAAAGAAAACACGATTTGACCTGATCAAATAATTGACCCAGCCTAACCAGCACAAGACATGCAAGGTTGGGAACTATGGTCAACGCGACGGCACTAAACTACACGGAACTGCGCTCTCACAGTGTTGAGGCCGTCCGTGAAGCCATTCGCGCCAACCAATATACTGGCCATACTGCGGGCCTTGCCCCCGGCAAGCTGCAGGCCAACCTCGCCATACTGCCACAGGAATATGCGCTCGACTTCATGCGTTTCTGTCAGCGCAACCCAAAACCCTGCCCGCTGGTCGGTGTCTCGGAAACCGGCGATCCGATGTTGCACACATTGGGACGGGCGATTGACGTGCGCACCGATGTTCCGGGCTACAATGTCTATCGCAATGGCGAAATGACAGGATCGCAATCCAGCATCAACGATCTGTGGACCGGTGATCTGGTCGCTTTCGCTCTGGGCTGCTCATTCACGTTTGAAAATGCCCTTTTGAATGCAGGCATTGCCCTTTGGCATATCGAGGACAACAAAACCGTGCCCATGTACCGCACGTCGTTGCAAACAATTGATGCGGGCGCGTTTGGTGGCGGCACAGTTGTTTCCATGCGCGCCATGCCAGCCAACCGTGTCGAAGAAGCGATTGAGATTTCATCCCGCTACCCCTGGGCGCATGGCAGCCCGGTTCATATCGGTAATCCAACAGAGATCGGCATTGCCGATTTGAACCAGCCCGATTGGGGCGATCAACCCCCTGCCCTTCAGGACACAGTGCCCGTGTTCTGGGCCTGTGGCGTGACCCCGCAAAACGCAATCATGCGCGCCAAACTACCGCTTTGCATAACGCACACCCCCGGCAAGATGCTCATCACAGATATCGATGAAGCCGCCGAAATACCAATCATCTGAACCTTTTCACACAATGGAGAAACGAATGAAACGTACATTGATAAGTCTGACAACCGCCCTGCTTATGGCAGCAACCGGCCAGGCAATGGCAGCCGACAAGCCAGCGACGATCAAGGCTGTCGGCACCTGGGGCAATCTCACCAATTATGTGAAACATGAAGGCCCGTTCTGGAATGACCGGATTGCAGAAGCAACCGGTGGGCAGATTCTTGGAGACATCAAGCCACAGACCGAGCTGGGCCTGAAAGGTTTTGAAATCATGCGTCTGGTCAAAAACGGCGTGTTCGATTTTGCCTTTGGCCTGCCCGGCTACGTTGCTGCTGAAAACCCGATTTTTGAAGGCGCTGATCTGTCAACGCTGACGCAGGACATCGAGACCGAACGTAAGGTGGCAGAAGCCTATTTCCCTGTTCTGGAAAAATCCTTTGCTGAAATCTACAACGCCAAGCTGATGATGCTGTATCCATTCCCAAGCCAGACCTTGTGGTGCAATGCCGAAGTCAACGGCATGGCTGATCTGAAGGGCAAGAAAATCCGCGTTTACGCCACAACATTGGGTGACTTTGTCGAAGGCGTTGGCGGCACGTCCGTAACCGTATCTTTCGCTGAAGTTATTCCAGCGTTGGAAAAAGGTGTCGTTGATTGTGCCATCACAGGCACCATGTCGGCTTACAAGGCCAACTGGCATCAGGTCGCAACCCATGCCTACACGTTGCGCGTTGGCTGGGGCCTCGCATTTGGTGCCATGAACATGGACAAATGGAACACCATGACACCAGCGCAGCAGGACATGCTGAGCGCTGAAATGGCCAAGCTCAATGACGAAATGTGGGCCGAAACCGCGACAGAAGACGAAATCGCGATTTCCTGCATCACTGGCGGCGCATGCGACATTGGTGAGCCAGGTTCCATGAAGCTGGTAGAACCTTCAGAAGCAGATCTGGCCATGCGTGATAGCGTTGCTACAGACGTTGTGCTTGCACGATGGGCTGAGCGTTGCGGGCCAGAATGTGCCGCAACCTGGAACGAAACTGTAGGCCCGATCCTCGGCCTGACAGCAACGGCCAAATAAGCCTCTTCAAAATCAGCCGCCGGATA
Source organism: uncultured Pararhizobium sp. (assembly GCA_964578105.1). Classification (GTDB taxonomy): domain Bacteria; phylum Pseudomonadota; class Alphaproteobacteria; order Rhizobiales. Next base: position 4,498 of record CAZOCA010000114.1, on the reverse strand, counting down.
GAAAGTGACAGAAAGTGACG
>CAZOCA010000114.1:0-4468 GCA_964578105.1 uncultured Pararhizobium sp. | reverse complement strand
ACGAACGCTGACTGTCCGGCGGTTCTCTACATCTGCTCCTCAAATTTCGAGAATGATAAAGATCATGGATCGACTTCTTCAATCAGCACGCAAAACAAGTCAGGTCCTGGCCTGGATCGGCGGAAGCCTTATCATTCTCTCTGCTCTGCTGGTCACGCTGGAAGTGATCCTGCGCAAATGGTTCAACATCAGTCTGGGCGGAGCCGACGAAATATCCGGCTACGCCTTCGGCATCGCCACCAGCCTTGCCCTTGCCTATGCTTTATTCGAGCGCGCCCATATTCGCGTTGATGCGCTCTACAATCTTTTTCCCTTTCCCCTGAAAATTGCGGCCAGTCTGATCGGTTTGTTTCTGCTGGTCGGCTTTGGCGCTGTCATTGCCTGGACGAGCTGGGGATTGGTGGCTGACACGCTCACCCACGGCTCGCGCTCCATAACACCGCTGCGCACACCGCTCGCCATTCCGCAAATTCCGTGGATTTTTGGCTGGCTGTTCTTTGTCTGCTGTGGAGCCCTTTTATTTGTTGCTGCCGTCAAGGCGCTGCTAACCGGCAATGCGGACCAGACAGACCAGTTGATCGGTATGAAATCTATCGACGAGCAAATTGAAGAGGAGATGAAGTAATGCTTCTCAAGACCCTTCTCATACTCGTCGCCCTGATTGCTCTGGCGGTCCCCATTGCAGCCTCACTTGGCTGGCTCGGCCTGACCCTTCAATATCTGGAAAGCCCCATGCCACTGCACCGCGCATTGGGTGACATGGTGTGGCAGACCGGAACCGACTTTCTGCTGGTCGCCATTCCCATGTTCGTGCTGCTGGGCGAAATCCTGCTGCGGGCAGGCATCACCGAGCGCATGTATGACGGCATGGTCAAATGGCTTGGCTGGCTGCCCGGTGGCCTGATGCATTCCAACATCGGATCAAGCGCCCTCTTTGCAGCAACCTCCGGCTCGTCCGTCGCAACCGCTGCGACCATCGGCACCATCGCTGTGCCACAGATTCATGAGCGGAAATACAATGAACCATTGTTCCTTGGCACGATTGCTGCCGGTGGAACATTGGGCATTCTCATCCCGCCTTCCATCAACCTCATTCTGTATGGTCTGCTAACAGATACCTCTGTTCCGGAACTCTATCTGGCCGGCTTCATTCCGGGCTTTCTGCTGGCCGTCCTGTTCATGGTTACAATCGTTATTCTGTGCATCTTGAAGCCCGAATGGGGTGGGACAGCCATCGTCGCCACATGGAAAGAGCGTTTTTCTGCATTGCCCTCATTGATACCGCCCATTGGTATTTTTCTGGTGGTGGTCGGATCGATCTATGCCGGTATCGCAACCCCAACTGAAGCCGCCTCTTTGGGTGTTGTCGCAGCCATGATCCTGGCCGCATTCAACCGAAAACTGACCATTGATATGTTGCGTGTGGCCATTGAAGGCACAATGCGCACCACCGCCATGATCATGCTCATCATTCTGGCCGCTGTCTTTTTGAATTTTGTGCTTTCAGTGATCGGCCTGACGCAGGCATTGGCAGACTTCATCACCGGTCTTGGCTACACACCATTTCAGACCATGCTCGTCATTATTGGTGTCCTGATTGTGCTGGGCTGTTTCATGGAAACCCTGTCCATGCTGCTGACAACGGCACCTCTGGTCACACCCATTGTCATCGCGCTTGGCTATGACCCGGTCTGGTTTGGCATCCTGTTGATGGTGCTGCTGGAAACCGCACTCATAACACCACCCATCGGCATCAATCTCTACGTGGTGCAAGGCATTCGCGGGCGCGGTGAAATGCTGGATGTGATGATTGGGGCAGCGCCCTTTGTGCTCACCATGTTCGCGATGATTGCTTTTCTTTTGGCATTCCCGCAACTTGCACTTTGGTTGCCCTCGCTGGTCTATTGACCAAAACCTAAAAGCACTGACAAAAGCAAATATCCCCGCCGCAAGCGCGCGGGCAAACAAAGGAGATGTGTCTCATGTGGCAATTCTGGGTAGATCGTGGCGGCACGTTCACCGACATCGTTGGACAGCGTCCAGATGGTGCATTGATGTCCCATAAATTGCTGTCCGAGAACCCAGAGCAATATCCTGATGCAGCCGTTCAGGGCATTCGCGATCTCTTGCAGCTCGATAGCATCCAACCCATTCCAAAGGGCAGCATTTCAGCTGTCAAAATGGGCACGACCGTTGCCACCAATGCGCTGTTGGAGCGCAAGGGAGATCGCACGCTTCTGCTGATTACCGAAGGCTTCAAGGACCTGCTGCGCATCGGCTATCAGACCCGCCCCAAATTGTTTGACCTTCACATTGTCATGCCAGAACTGCTTTACAGTGATGTTGCTGAAGTGCCCGAACGGCTGGATGCGGACGGAAAAATCATTCGCCCGCTTGATCTGGCCACCGCAAAGTCTGCGCTGCAGGCCGCCTATGATCGCGGCCTGCGCGGCGTCGCAATTGCCTTCATGCATGCCTATCTCAACCCCGATCATGAAATGCAGGTCGCTGAAATCGCCCGGCAGATCGGCTTTACACAAGTGTCCACCAGCCATGAAACCTCCAAGCTCATCAAGCTCGTTGGTCGTGGCGACACCACAGTAGTTGATGCCTATCTCTCCCCAATTTTGCGGCGCTACGTCAATCAAGTCGCTGATGCGCTGGACCTGGAAGGCGGCGCCTGTGAGCGCCTGTTTTTCATGCAGTCCAATGGCGGGCTCACCGATGCGGGCCTGTTTCAGGGTAAGGATGCCATCTTGTCCGGCCCGGCTGGCGGCGTGGTTGGCATGGTCAAAACCGCGCATCAGGCCGGTTTTGAAAAACTCATTGGCTTCGATATGGGCGGTACATCCACAGATGTCTGCCACTACGCGGGAGATTATGAACGCTCCTTTGAAACCGAAGTTGCTGGCGTGCGCATGCGAGCACCCATGATGAACATCCACACGGTGGCCGCAGGCGGTGGCTCAATCCTGACCTTCCGCAATGGGCGCTATCAGGTGGGACCGGAAAGTGCGGGTGCCAATCCCGGCCCTGCCTGCTATCGCCGTGGCGGCCCGCTGACCGTGACCGATTGCAATGTCATGCTCGGCAAGCTGAACCCGGACCATTTCCCACCTGTGTTCGGCCCCAATGCTGACGCGCCCTTGGACAAGAGTGTCGTGGCACAAAAGTTCAAGGAACTGGCGCAGGAAATTGCGGACGCCACCAACGCGACCCCCTTGAGCCCGGAAGAAACCGCTGAAGGGTTTTTGCGCATTGCTGTTGAAAACATGGCCAATGCCATCAAGAAAATTTCCGTTCAACGCGGCTATGATGTGACCCAGTATACGATGAATTGTTTTGGCGGTGCTGGCGGTCAGCACGCCTGCCTCGTTGCTGATGCATTGGGCATGACAAGCGTATTCCTGCATCCATTTGCAGGCGTTTTGTCCGCCTACGGCATGGGACTTGCTGAAATTCGAGCCTTGCGGGAAGTGCAATTTGAACAGCCTGTGGCCAAGCAGGCCGAGGCCATATCTGTGCTGTCCAATCTGGCCAAAGAGGCCAGCGATGAAGTGGCCGGTCAAGGTGTTGCGACCGACAAGATTACCGTCCTGAAACGCGCTCATCTAAGGTATGCCGGGTCTCACCAATCGCTTGAAGTTCCCTTCAGCACCGAAGCGGAAATGCGCACCAATTTTGATGCAGCGCATATTACCCGCTTTGGCTTTGCCTCTCCCGGCCGCGCACTCAACATCGAAATGCTCAGTGTAGAAGCCATTGGCGGCGCGGAAGATGTTACCGAGCCGGATAGCGCAGGCCCTGAAACCGAAGCCAAACCAGCCGACCAGATACCCCTTTACGGCAAAGGGGCATGGCAGAAGGTTCCGCTGTATCGGCGCGAAGCTCTGGCCGTTGGGCAAGTGGTGACAGGCCCAGCCATCATCACAGAATCCACAGGAACTAACTCACTGGAACCGGGTTGGCGTGCCCGCGTCGATACATTCGGCAATCTGATTTTGGAACGCTTTGAGGCCAATGCCCGCGAAGCTGCCATCGGTACAGATGCGGACCCGATCATGCTGGAGGTCTTCAACAACCTCTTCATGTCCATTGCCGAGCAGATGGGCGCAACCCTTGCCAACACGGCCTATTCGGTCAACATCAAGGAGCGGCTGGACTTTTCATGTGCCCTGTTTGATGCCAGTGGCGATCTGGTCGCCAATGCGCCCCATGTGCCGGTGCATCTGGGGTCCATGGCTGACAGTGTGCGAACCGTTGCAAGACTGAATGCCGGCATCATGAAACCCGGCGACAGCTTCATGCTCAATGCGCCCTTCAATGGCGGAACTCATCTGCCTGATGTCACCGTGATTACGCCTGTTTTCGACAGTGTCGGCAGTGACATATTGTTTTATGTCGGCTCGCGCGGCCACCATGCTGATATTGGCGGTCGCACCCCCGCTTCCGCGCCACCCGACCGCCA
>CAZOCA010000113.1:0-7979 GCA_964578105.1 uncultured Pararhizobium sp. | reverse complement strand
TGCCCGCCGAAACGGGTATTGTCTGGGGCAGTGCCTTGCTGGTTGGCATTTACGCAGGCTTTGGTGCGCTACCGGTGCTGGCCGGTGTTGAGATGAACATGGCGCAGATCAGTATTCTGGCGTCCATCATGCTGATTGCCCATGCGCTGCCTATTGAACAGGCCATCGTCAAACGGACAGGCGTGACCTTTATTGGTACCGTTTTGCTGCGGTTTTTTGGGGCCATTGTCTACGGTGTCATCGTGTTCTGGGTTTGCGAGTGGTTCTCGATTCTTCAGGACCCGGTTGATCTGTCGCTGTTTACGGCCGGGGGCAGTGAGGATATCAGCCATTGGCAATATGCGGTCGCATCAGTCAAAACCATGCTGATTGTTCTCGTAATTATCGTAGTGCTGTTCGTAGCGCTCGATATCAGCGAGAAGACCGGATTTACCGACCTCTTTACCAGAGCATCCATTCCCCTCATACGGTTGTCGGGCCTTAACCGCGAAATTGCGCCTTTGACCACCATCGGTGTTCTGCTTGGGCTGATGTATGGTGGTGGGCTGATTATCGGCGAATCCCGTGAGAAGAATTTTTCGCTGCGCGCGAAGACACTAGCACTATGCTGGCTGTCCCTGTCTCACGGATTGATTGAGGATACCGGCATCATGCTGGCATTGGGTGCCAATATCTGGATCATTCTGGTAGGCCGTGTTGTGTTTACGCTGATCGTGGTCAGGATTCTGGCGTCGCTTTGGCCTCGCTCCCCTGAAGCCATCGCAAAAGAGGCCGCATCACAAGTGGTGTGAGATACATCGGCACTTGAAAACAGCCGATAAAAAGCAGCCAGGGGGCCGTGACGCCAACTGGAAGCGCCGCCAGAAACAAAGCCAGATTGCGGTTGCCGGACGGGATGGCCGGGGTCAGCTCGGAAGCCGTTGGTGATCTGCCTTTGGCGCGTGCCCGCAGTGTGATGATGGTCGCGTGTATAATTTGAGCGCCAAGATTGGCGACGCATGAAATCACAAGGACCCGCAAGACGCGCAGCGGATCGGTCAGCAAAACCGGTTGAATGGCATCCATCAGGGCCAACACAAAGATCGCCAGTGCAAGCGTGTTCATGCCGTTCAGGATTTGCGGTGCCCGTTCCCCGAGTGCTTTGGTCACCGGGCGTCTTAGCAGCAGGGCAGCGATGCCAGCGATACCGATCAGGCCGAGCAGTTTGAGCGAGACCAGCCAAAGCGAAGTTTCCGTGGCCACATTTGGCAACAGGGACAGAATCGGGAAGGACGTCAAAGGCATCAGTGTCGTGCCGATGATGAGAAGGCGCATGGCTCTGGCACCATCCAGCCCCATGAGCATGGCAAAGGCTGGCGCGCCGGAAATTGAGGCACCTGCATACACCACGGTCAGAATATCCCGCCAGAGCTCCGGCACGGGCAGGGCTGTGAGGATTGCATAGACAATCAGCGGTGTAATCAGTTGCAGCGTCAGGACGACAGCAACATCTGCCAGCGCCTGCCGCCGAGTTACATGCAAGGCGCTGACTTCTATGCGCAACGCGGAGACAAACAGAATGATTGCCACCATTTCCGGAATGTGGGGACGCAGAACGCCTGCAGCTGCCGGAAACGCGATTCCACCGACAAGGCCGGCTACCAGAACCCATTGGGCGTTGCGGGCAATAATCAAAAATGGTGTAGCTAAGGAAACAGGCACGAAACTCTACTGTGCTGATGGCAGGTCGATCGTGACGATGAGACCGCCTTCGCTGGCGTTTTGCAAGCTGATTTCACCGCCATGTCCGTGAATGATTGAGCGAGCTATGGAAAGGCCCAACCCTGTACCGCCGGTTTCCCGGCTGCGGGAACTTTCCAACCGCGCAAAAGGTTTGAACATCTCTTCCATACGGTCAGGTGGAATTCCCGGGCCAAAGTCGCGAATTTGTACGATCACTGCTTTTTGGTTGCAGTCGATACCGATTTCCGCGCGTTTGCCGTAAACAATCGCGTTTTCCAAAAGATTATTGATGGCCCGCTTCAATGACATGGGGCGACCCCGCAAAAGCGGTATTGGTGTTGCATTGACGGTCAGGTCAATTTGCCCGCCCTGTGCTCTGAAAATTGACGCGCATTCTTCCAGAAGCGCAAGAATATCAACATCTGAAATTGGTTCGCTGGCCGCATCGTCGCGGGCAAAGGCCTGTACACTCTCTGTCATGGTCTGCATTTCATCTAAGGTGCGGATCATGTTGTCCCTGGCAGTTTCGTCATCCAGCAATTCGGCACGCAGCCGAAGACTTGTGATCGGCGTGCGCAGATCATGGGAGATTGCCGCCAGCATCTGGGTGCGGTCCTTGACGAAGCGGGTCAGTCGGTCCTGCATGGCGTTGAAGGCCGATGTTGCGCGGCGTATTTCCAATGGTCCGGTTTCAGCCAGCAATGGAACATCTTCACCGCGCCCCAAGGCATCGGCAGCAATGGTCAGATCTTTCATGGGCCGCGTGACACGGCGCAGGAACCAAATAGCGATTCCGCACAGGATCAGCGCCAAAGCAATATTGTAAAACAGGCTGGTGCGCAGCCACTCCAGATCGCGCCCGGGAAGGCGCAAAACCGTATTCAACCAGCGGCCATTGGACAGTTCAAGCGATACAATGAACCTATCAACCTGCAATGATCGTAACCGGTTTTGGTTGTCAGGCCGTGATCTTTCGTTTCTTTGCTGCCGTCTGGCCTCGCGTCTTTGCTCGCGCCTGATTTCGGTTCTGGTTTCACTGTCTTCACTGTCGCGCTGAAACCGTTTTTCGACGAAACGTGCCTCGATGCGTGCCGTCAGGCCAGATTCTTCTTGCAGTCTTGTTTCGAGCCGCTTTGTAAATGTGGAGCCATTGGTGACCCGCGCCAGCGGTTGAGCATCAATGGTAAGGCGTCTTTCGGAACTGCTAAGCGCCGACAATAATCGTTGTTCGGTGGCGCCATCAGTATTTTGCAAAAGCTCTGCAGCAATGATGATCTGGCCGATGAGCGGGCCGGCTGCGCCCCGTCGGAATGCGTCTGCACGTTCCCCTGCAACCAGAATGATGTTGATGATTTGAGAAATCAGAATTGTCAGTATGATCAAAATGATGATCTGCCCGGTCAGTCCACGTGGCCAGATAAAGCGCCGCCAGGATTTTCGGGACGTCGCGCTCATGTTTGTTCCACGGTGCCAGCAAACTTGTAGCCGCCGCCCCAAACGGTTTGGATGAGCAGTGGATTTTTTGGATCCTCTTCAATTTTCTTGCGCAGACGACTGACCTGATTGTCGACGGCACGATCAAATGGACCAGCGTTGCGACCGCGCGTCAGATCGATAAGCTGATCGCGGGTCAACACCATGTTCGGGCGATCAACAAAAATGGAGAGCAGGGAAAACTCACCCGTGCTCAAACCGACATCAGGGCCGCCATCCTTGCACAATTGCCGCGTGGTCGTGTCAAATGTCCAACCATTGAAATGATAATGCTTGCCGTCGCGTGGCTCGCGTTGCGGCGGCAGGCTTTGTGAACGGCGCAATACAGCCTTGATGCGGGCCAGCAATTCTCGCGGGTTGAACGGTTTGGTCACATAATCATCGGCCCCCATTTCCAGACCGATGATTTTGTCTGTTTCCTCGATGACCGCTGTGAGCAGAATAACAGGCGTGTTTGTGGTCTCGCGCAGGAAACGGCACAGGGTCAGCCCGTCTTCTCCAGGCATCATGATATCCAGGATGATCAGATCGAAGGCTTGGGACTTGACCGTTTGACGCAAGGCTGCGCCACCATCGGCTGTCATCGCCCGAAAGCCGTTCTTCTTCAGATATTGTGCCAGTGGATCGCGAATGTCGCGATGGTCATCGACAACAAGAATATGTGGTGCCTGTTCTTCCATGGTACAGTTTTAGACCGGTTTTGCGGAATGCGGAATCTTTAGTTGTCGCAAATTGTATCACTGTGCAGAACACACACACTTTGATGCAAACCCGGGTGTTTTGAAGGATAGTTCTGCGACAAATGCTCCCCATGTTGAGGCAGTCACAACGAGACGTGATGAAGACACCCCAACATAATCGGAGTACAAAATGACCAAGATATCAAATAAAAGAATCCTGAAAACAGGCATTGCAGCAACCACTATTGCACTGATCGGCGCCATTGGCCTGACCGCTGGCGCAGAAGCCTTTGGTGGCAAAGGCGGCGGAGACCGTGGCGGACATGGCCGCATGGGTGGATTTGCCCAAGAGATGATGCAGGGTATGGATCAGGACGGCAACGGAACCGTGACCGAAGCTGAGGTGGAAACCCAACTGCTCGCGATGTTTGCAACCGTTGATGCAAATGATGACAGTGCCGTTACGCTGGAAGAATTGAAAGCTGCCCACGAATTGATGCGCGAAACTCATTCAGCAGATCGTCCAGAAGGCCGGAAAGAAGCTGGTGACCGGTCAGAGAAGCGCGGAAAGCGCCATGCAGACCGACAAGAGCGTCGTGGTGGCGAACGCAGTGAACGTGGCATGGAACGTATGTTCCAGCGCGCAGATGCCGATGATAATGGCAATGTGTCTGAAGAAGAGTTCAAGACCGCTATTTCAATCGTCACAGACAATATAGCAGCGCGTGCCAACCGCGCCCTTGAACGCCAGGAAGCCCGGTTTACTGAGCTTGATGCCAATGGAGATGGCCAGATTTCACCTGAAGAATATCAGGCTGGTCGTGGTGGCAAACGCGGTGGCAGCCGCTAAGCCAAACTAAAAGCGGGGTGCAAACTTCCGGGCAAAGTCTTTCCCTTTGCCCGGCTTTTCTTGCTGCTTGCCCCGAAGTTTGTAAAAGGCTTTCGATCTTTATCTTAGATTGAACACGTTCCTAATTTAGTCAATGATCGTGCTAGACTTGTATTGCGTCCGCAATATTTGGTGACAAGTAGCCTGCACCACATGGCGTTGGGTGCATCTTGGAAGAAAGAGTGCCATGACCATGAGAATTGTAACCGCCCTGCTTGTTTCGCCGTTGTTGCTGGCGGCCAGTCTTACATCTGGTTTTGCTCATGAAGACAGCGCTGCTGTGGACAGCATGATCGCCATGTTTGATGACGGCGTCATTATTGGCGAGCCGAAAGTCGTCGATTGCACCTTGTCCGGCGGCACCAAGACAAGCTGTCTCAGCATTACCGTGAAGTCCAATCTGACAGAGGATGAAATGGGTCCATGGTGCCCGCGCAACATCTCTGATGGTCCTGACGAAGCAGGGATATGGCTCCACGAAGGCAAACGCTATGATGCAGATGGCGCCTTTGTTGAAAATCTGGCGACATTTTACGGAGACCCTGAATGGCAATTGTTTGACCCTGCCAATGGTAATATCCGGGTAACCGACAGCAAAGCGGCTTGTGAGGCTGCTGCAAGACCTGATGTCGATGCTGCTTACAATAATTACTGCGTTGAATGCCTGACATCCTATATGGATGAGGAAGTGTTGACCACTTATGTGCTGCCGCTTCATCCGGTGGATCAGAAAATGCCAAGTCGCGTGAATGGCTTTGGTGGAATTGGGCTCGCCTTTAACGGAATCAAGTTTGACGCGCCGGCTCCTTTGGATGCAATTCTTGCGGCACACACGCTTGCGCCCTTTGATGATTGCGGAGGACACGTGAACCCGCACGCAGGTTATCACTATCATGCAGCAGGGGGCTGCAGCCCTGAAACAACCAGTACATCCGGACACGCCGCTATTATTGGTATTGCGCTGGATGGTTACCCAATGACATCGCGGGCAGATGCCGATGGCTCTGAACCTTCTGATCTGGACGCTTGCCGAGGCCACCTTACGGACGGGCTTGGCTATCACTATCATGTCAATGAAATTGGATCGAACCAGACGATTGGCTGCTTTGTTGCCGAGACTGGTTGCAGCCTTAGTGATGCAGATCAGATTTGTGATGCGTCAATCGTTAGCAACAGGCGCGGACCGCCTCCCGGCGAATAAAAGTCGGTTTTCTGAAAACTTATTGATGGCCGGGCAGAGATTTTCTGCCCGGCTTTTTCTTGACTATTAGTCGGTGGATGCACCTGGACCGGGTGTCGCGCCCGGGGGACATTTGCCAAGAATGATCATACCAAGCACTTCATCCTTGGTGACATCCTTGGTTGACGCGGAGCCGACAACCTGGCCGTTTTTCATGACCGATACCCGGTCTGCCAGATCAAACACATCGTGGATATCATGGCTGATGAGAAAGATGCCAATGCCATCTTTCTTGAGCTGTTTGATGAGCTGGCCAACTTGCTCGGTTTCTTGCGGACCAAGGGCTGCCGTTGGCTCATCCATGATGAGAATGCGTGCATTGAAATGAATGGCGCGGGCAATCGCCACCGACTGACGTTGACCACCGGAGAGTAATTTTACCGGCTCCTTGAACTTTTTGAAGTTCGGGTTGAGCCGACCCATCACTCTGCGGGTCTCATCTTCCATGGCGGCATCATCCAGTGTGCCCCACTTGGTCAGCAATTCCCTGCCCAGGAACAGGTTTGCCGCCGCATCCACATTATCTGCCAGCGCAAGGGTCTGGTAGATGGTTTCAATGCCATAATCCTTGGCATGGCGTGGGTTGGTGATTGTTGCTTCTTCACCACGCACAAATATCTGACCGGTATCGCGCCCATAGGCACCGGAGAGGATTTTGATCAGAGTGGATTTGCCAGCGCCATTGTGGCCAAGCAGCCCAACAACTTCTCCCGGATACAAGTCGATGGATGCATGATCCACCGCCTTGATGCCGCCGAAAGCAATCGAGATATCCTTCATTTGGATCAATGGTGTAGCGGAGCTATCCACGGCTTCAACTTGTGTTGCTGTATCTGTCATGTCGCTTCCTCCCTCAAACCGAGTTTTTGCGATAGATGGTATCAAGCCATACGGCGAAGATCAGAACGCCCCCGACAACCATTTGCTGGACGGCAGAGTCGAAGCCAACCAGAACCATACCCGATTGCAGGGATTGCATGACCAATGCCCCCAGCATTGCACCGTAGATTGTTCCGATGCCACCTGCGAAGGAGGTTCCTCCGATAACGGCCGCCGCGATCACATACAACTCGTCCAGTTGCCCCAGAGAGTTGGTCGCCGCATTCAAGCGAGCGCTTGCGATAACAGCCGATATGCCGACGAGACCGCCCATCAGAGAGAAGATCATCAAGGTCATGCGTTTTGTATTGATCCCTGCAAGCTCTGCAGCTTCAGGGTTGCCACCGATCGCAAACACATAGCGGCCGAAGCGTGTGCGTGTGACCAGGAATGTCATGAAGATGCCGACTGTAATGGCAATCAGAACAGGAATGGCAAAACCGTGAGAGATTTCGAGACCGCCCTCCGGGACGGTGATGTTGTTGGCTTCAGCGTAGCGTCTGACAACGCCTTTTGGCCAAAGGTAAGAATTCATGACCAGAACCGAACCCAGGACCAGGCCGGAGCCGACAAGTCCAAGTGTCCATTCTGCCCAGACCGGACGTAGCGGAAAACCAAAACGGACGCGCTGTCTGCGCCCCATGAGCAAAAGAGCGGCAATGCCAACAATGGCGAGCGCGCCCACAATCCAGCTTCCTGTAGCACCAATCGTTCCGAAAGGGCCGCCCCCAAGAAGAGCGAATGTGCTGTCGACAGGCGCTATTGTCTCACCGCGTGCTACCCACCAGGCAGACCCGCGCCAGATCAAAAGACCGCCAAGGGTGACGATGAAGGCTGGTATGCCCATATAGGCAATGAGAAAGCCATGCAGCGCGCCAATGGCGGCGCCGAAGGCAATACCGACAAGAACGGTGATGATCCAGATCATGGGATTGTTGAGGCCCAACATCTCCGGCAAAACCCACACTTGCACCACACCCATGACCATAGCTGTCACACCCAAGAGTGAGCCGGCGGATAGGTCGATATGTCGCGTGACGATGATCAGCACCATACCGGTTGCCATCACGGCAAT
>CAZOCA010000112.1:0-8034 GCA_964578105.1 uncultured Pararhizobium sp. | reverse complement strand
CTCAGTTGGTAGAGCAGCTGACTCTTAATCAGCGGGTCGTAGGTTCGAACCCTACAGGGCGCACCAATAATTTCAATGACTTAGCGTGTAACAGTCATACCTAATTGTCACTCGGTTTGGAGATGGTTTGGAGTTTTATTCCGGCTTTCGTCTCCATACGGAGAACAATATCGTCGGCCTTGTCCTGGGACTGCGCCAAATAATGCTGGTCCAAAAGCGCTGTCACACTCTCCAGTGCAAGTCCAAACCGCGTATCAATCGCTGACAGATCTTTTTCGATCTGATTGTTGTATGCTCGCGTGATCGCGGTGCCGCTTATAAATAAAAAAATCTCTATAGTAAATAATCTCAAATATTGAATCTATATTACTAAGGATATTTTCTATTTAATTGCAATTTTTGGCTGTAGCAAATTCGTTTCTTTTTGAATTAAATCAAGCATCGCTTCGGCTATGATAAGAAAGCCCTTTTCTGTGTTGTGAATTCCGTCCTCGGTGTAAACGCCATCAATTCCGTTGAAAATATCAATGAAACTATGAACATACCCCACAGAAGCAGGAAGATTTTTAACTTGCTGGTAGAGAGATCTGATTTGAGCCTTATATTTCTCCGATCTCCCTTCGCGTTCAAACACATCTGCCCACTCATAGTTTCCAACATAGGCGTTGGGTTGGAGCACGCCAAGATACTTAATATTTTCAGCCTGTGCGACGGCATTCATCAGCAAGTGGTTGCGTGCATACCATTCACCCCGGCTTTTTTTTGTTTCTGTACCAAGCGTGTACCGAATTTTATTTTTGTCCTGATTCCCAAAGCTTAGAAATAAACTCACCGTATTGGGTAGGAAAGGAGAGGGTCTCTTTTCAGACAGCCCTCGTAGTACTTCTCTTTGGTATTTATGAACCATAGGATGAGGCAACGGACCATATCCATCACGATCATTGACACCGTTGTAAGTAATTACCAAATCAGGGTCCAATTCTATTCCATCCCGGATCAATTTGAGAAGTTCCTGGCTAGTTGAATATCCACCGACCCCTCCATTGATAACAGTTCCAGGGATTTGTTCATTTACCAAAATAGATGCTAACTCCTCTGGCCAACTGGAACTGTAATTCAATGGATCAGTAGTCGACCCACCCAAGGTCAAAATAATTGGTCTCGTAAGACTAGCGATCGGCTCTTTGCTGTAAACGGCAAATCCCTGATGCCAGGTATGGCGTTTCTTGAATCTGACAACTTCAATTTCATTTTCGTATCGGCCATACCCCAAGTGCGGATCAATGTTTAAAAATCTATCAGATTTACGATGGTCGACACCACCTGCGGCGCTCAAAAAAAATCGATGAGCCTCCCCGCGAGATTTATTAATTTGCAGACTTGCAAATTCCGCAACCAGCAAGATCACCATAACGACGGAAAAAAGATAAATTGAAAATGCGTATTTTTTTAAAACAATCAATTCGAACTCCTAAGTCAAAACAATACCCAAATTAGTAAAATGGAAGACATACAATCAGGATTGGTGTCAATCTGGCTTCCAACATGATCAAGGTATCGCGAGAAAGAAGAGCAGAATTTCCGCGATTAATCCAGTTCATATCGATCTTCATAATTCTCTTTAAGCGCCGGGTCTTGTTCATCCTTGAAGAGTAAATAATCGCCAACAGCCAATACGTCCAACCCAGTTCCCATAAAACACCTGAAGGCGTCTTCCGGAGTGCAGATGATCGGTTCTCCACGTACATTGAACGATGTATTCACAACGATTGGACAACCTGTTTTTTCGAAAAAACTTTGAATGACCGCATGATACCTGGGATTCGTATCTCGATGCACTGTTTGGATTCGCGCGGAGTAATCAACATGGGTGACAGCAGGGATAGATGAGCGCGGCACATTGAGTTTGGCGATGCCAAAAAGTGCCTTTTCTTCATCTGTCATTTTCAGACGTCGTTCTTCCTTTACGTTCCCCACAAGCAACATATACGGGCTATCAGTGTCGTGCTCAAACCACTCATGTACATGCTCTCTCAAAACGCTAGGTGCGAACGGACGAAAGCTTTCACGGAATTTCACTTTAAGGTTTAGCTGTTTTTGCATGACCGACGAGCGAGGATCGGCAATGATGCTACGTCCCCCTAAAGCGCGGGGGCCAAATTCCATGCGGCCCTGCATCCAGCCAACCGCTTTTTCCTCAGAAAGAGCGCTCGCAACCTTATCAACCAAATCGGCTTCTGAAAGACTGTGGTATCTAGCGCCACATTTCCGAAGGGCCGCTTCTATATCGTCATTGCAATACTCTGGCCCCAAATATGAGCCGTTCATTGCGTCTTGGTCAGAAGTTATGGTTCGTTCATTACCATGATGCCCGTACCATACCGACAACGCAGCGCCCAATGCGCCACCCGCATCACCAGCAGCCGGCTGTATCCAGACATTTTCAAATATCGCTTCTCGCAGAAGAATACCATTTGCAACGCAATTGAGCGCAACTCCACCTGCCAGACAAAGATTTCTTTCCCCTGTTTCGGCAGCAACACTCGTTGCCAGTTTGAGAAGGATCTCTTCAGTGACTTCCTGAACCGAAGCGGCAAGATCCATTTCTCGTTCTGTCAACTCCATCTCAGGCTTGCGCGGTGGCCCTCCAAACAATGTGTCAAACTTCTTGTTTGTCATTGTCAAACCGGTCGCAAAATTAAAATAGCTCATATCCAGATGGAAGCTACCATCATCAGCAATATCGATCAGATTTTCTCTAATCAAATCTGCATATTTTGGCTCACCGTAAGGTGCTAGCCCCATCACCTTATATTCGCCGGAATTCACCTTGAATCCAGTGTAGTAGGTGAACGCTGAGTACAACAAACCCAATGAATGTGGAAAGTGAATTTCCCTGATAACTTTCAGGTCTTTACCTCTACCAATAGCGAGGGAAGTTGTCGTCCACTCACCCACACCATCCAGTGTGAGGACAGCAGCGCTTTCAAAGGGGGATGGATAAAAGGCGCTGGCTGCGTGGGAGAGGTGGTGCTCGGAAAACAGCAATCTTTCTCTCCAATTTACATCGTCGCCAAGTAATTTTGAGAGCTCGCCAACCAAAATAGACTTCTGGAAAAGCTTTTCCTTGATCCATGACGGCATTGAAGACGCAAAACTTCGGAAGCCTTTCGGCGCGAATGCAAGATAGGTTTCGATCAGACGCTCAAACTTGACAAATGGCTTCTCGAAGAACACGACGTGATCAATGTCTGACGAGGATATCCGCGCTTCTTCGACGCAATAGGTGATGGCATTTTGCGGAAATTCCGCATCGTGTTTCTTTCGCGTAAATCGCTCCTCTTGCGCAGCCGCAAGGATTTCCCCGTCTTTTATCAAACACGCAGCACTATCGTGATAGAATGCGGAAATCCCCAATATATACATCTGTATGGCCTTCAGATCTCAGAACAACGTGTAGATGAACGGTGCCACTACAGAGCCTTGAGCGAGCATCAATAAGCCGCCGAGAATGAGCATGACGATGATGATCGGTGCAAGCCACAACTTCTTGCGCACACGTAGAAATGCAAGAAGGTCTCTGAATAGTTCCATGCTCGACCTATAAATTAGAATTGATTTTTAAATGACACAGTTGAGAACTCAACAGGATCACGGATTTTCCAATATGTAGCCGCCGATTTGGATTTCAGATGAAGCTCATCGCGTCCGAATAATCGCATTGCAACACCAATTGGCGTGAACATGCCGAAAAATATAATTCCAAGCACAATTGGACTTACGATCATTCCAAGCAACAATCCAAAACGCATCCAAAGCCTGTTAAAAGGCAGAAGGATTGCTGATTTTGTGAAAGCCAATATTGCAAAAATTACCGCCAATGCGACGAACAGAACGGTAAGTACATGACTGCCCATATTGAATAAGTAGGCAGCAGAGAGCAGAAAAATGGCAGCAAAAAACAGCCCAAATTTCTTGTTAGACGGCAGTTCGACATCGGCAAAATTCATATTCAAAATGTAACTTCAACAATCTTATCGTCGAGAGATCCCACCGCACGGCAGAAATCATTGCACAAATATCAGACGTTGTTCATGTGCCTATAAGCGTGAACATTTCTTTGCCACATCGAACTGCTTTTAACGGCATATTCCAAGAAATTATTCCTGACGACAGAATACGTCAGGCCATAATATTTTACAACAATTTTGACGCTGTATCCAATGCCGATCCCCTTTGACAAGCTTACTTCTGGCTTTTCTAACATGTCACCGGCGAATTGGATAAACTGGCACATACTTTTCAAACTGTTAAGCGTATGCTCGCAACTCCATCCCGATTGCAAGGACAACAACTATCACTTACGTTTAAAATGCTTAGCGCTCAGCAAAAACCAAGCCAACAGCACTGACGGTTTGGAAACAACCTGCAAGGCATCAACGCTTGGCTGGCTAGTTGGATTACAGCGAAGCTAAACGTAGAGGACCATATAACATACGCTCAGTGATGGGCTGATTGCACTACAGGTGAATAGAGCAGCAGGCCTCACCGATAAGAGATCACTTCTAGCACATCACAAGCCAGCAATATCATACCAAGAAACAGGATAGGCCAGCCATAACCCCACAAGTATGGCCTCCGTCCTCGGATTAAGAAAATCGAATATACTATCCATAACATTTTGGATGCTGCCTCAGTTACATACGTTCACAACCAATCCCGTCATTATCTCTATCAAGCCCATAAATATCAGTACCAATAACAATCACCGGCCCCCGCACATAGGCCGGGCCATTCCCTTTGCCACCTGCACAATCAACATTGCTGGCAATTGGAACGCACGGTGGGTTTTCATAATTCGGGTCGCATTTCTATTGTGGCGAGGCGGAGCTTACCGCAGCCAATAGATTCATTCTTGCTATCCAAAACAGAAACATGATTTCTCTGCACCTTTGCTCTGATTGTGACATGTGGGATGGGCGAAGCACAACCGGGGCGCGTACTGCATCTATGAAAGAATGATGTTCGGATGAATTACTATCCCAGGAACACCCAAACACCCGGATAGAGCTGCCTTGGGTGTTGTGGGCCAAATTCAGTATGTGCTGCCAAGCCTTCGAATGCACGCGTGCTGCCGCTGGCATGGACGGTGATCACGGATAAGCAGATCAGTATCAACATTGCTTTGGTCATTGTGGTGATTTAGACCGATTGTGCGCCTATGCAAGGGACAGTTGCATCACAGCACAATGTACGTCGCCTAGCGATGTTTCCAATGACGTACATGGATTAATGCATAGGCAGATTAGGAACACTAAATCTGTCAAAGGAACGGAGAAAGAGAAATGGCTCGATGATTATTCTGGAGTGGTCTTATCACTCAATTTGTGTGGAATTCATTGAGGATGGCGTTCGCAACACCCTTGAAACGTGGCAGCCAAAAGACCCTTTGGATGTTGCAGTTTCCTTGTCTGTTACTATTGGTGAGCGTGGACGTTTGGGGCCCCATATTTTCGAGTCAGCGATTTACACAACGTCGAACTTTAGAAAAAGGAAGCAAAAATTCGGAAATGATTTTGAAGATCGTAACAGAGTTACTGTTGTTTACGAATACGAATGGCCAAAAATTCGTAGGAAATTGGATGCTGTTATTAAGAGTTGTGAACGCTTGACTGAGGTCGCAACTTTAACCGAGTTGAGGAAGCACTTTTATTGGGAATATGAGGGTGATCCACGCGGACCCATATGGTGAATTTTAGTCATTGCTCATACACAAATCATTGTCGAACGCAGTCTTTGGAATGCGGTCAATAATTGAGTTCGCCAACCTATAGACAGTTTGGAAGCTCCCAATAGGTCTTTGAACTCCAATGAATTGGGGGGGCTTCTGAATTTCATTCAGCAGGTCACACGTTCGCCCCTGCGGGCACACAAATAAGTTCAAATATGCATCATTTTGCGATGCCAATCTGCCCGTTTTTGGGCGACAAATTGCCATAAACGGCCAAAACTCTATCGGTCGCTCCAGTCACACCTCGGATCAATCTCACCGAGGTGTGTGGATGAGCTTTGGATTAGGTAACTTTGACAGTGAGCGAATTCAGACCGGCAATGTTTACCACCATCACGTCGCCTTTTTGGATGGGACCGACACCGGACGGTGTTCCGGACATGATCACGTCACCAGGTTCCAGTTCGAAAAAGTCGGAGAGGTAAGAGATCATCTCCGGTACTTTCCAGATCATCTGATTGAGATCGCCTTCCTGCTGGACTTCGCCGTTCACCAGGAGTTCGACACGACCATTATCGGGATGGCCAACCTCAGAAACCAGTTGTAATGGTCCAATTGGTCCAGAGCGTTCGAAAGCCTTGCCAATTTCCCAAGGGCGACCTTTTTTCTTTGCCTCGCCCTGAAGGTCACGACGCGTCATGTCCAGACAGGCGGCATAACCATACACATGATCCAGCGCATCAGCCGTTGAAATATTGGTTCCACCGGTTTTGAGTGCCACAGCCATTTCAACTTCATAGTGCACATCAGAGGTTTGGCTTGGGTAAGGGAAATCACCGGAAGCATCTAGATTATTAGGGTTTTTTTGAAAAAAGAACGGAGGATCGCGATCTGGATCATCGCCCATTTCAATGGAATGTGCCGCATAATTGCGTCCAATGCAGTAAACACGTCTCACAGGAAAATCACCCCCGCCTTCAACAGGAATCGTTGGAATTTTTGGAGCCGGTATTACATAATCTGACATTGGAATATCCCATAAATTTGGTGTTGTTCTTTTGACATATGGCAAGACCTTTAGAAAATCAATCGTGACCAATACAATATTTTGGTTGCATTTTGTGAACCAATTCATATTCTGGGATTCGATTGGTTGTGAAAATGTATAATTGGTCAACCAATTTGGAGGAATGAATGCTCGCATCTGATAATATTGTAGCAACGGGTGATGCGTTAAGCGGTTTGCGTCAATACATCGTATCTAGTGGATTGAAGCCCGGGCAACGGCTACCGTCCGAGCGCAAATTAACTGCTGAGCTTGGGTACAGCCGCAATACGTTGCGCAAAGCTCTGGATGCTTTGGAACGTGAGGGCACGATTTGGCGACATGTTGGCAAAGGCACGTTTGTCGCCGCGACAGTCGAAGATCTGGACAGCATGACTGCATCGCCCATTGAGCTTGGCAAGCAACTTACTCCGTTTCGCATGATGCGGGCGCGTCTGGCTGTGGAACCGGCCATTGCGCGCGAAGCCGCAATCAATGCCTCAGGTGAAGCGCTGAGCCGGATGCGTATTGCTATGGAGCGTGCGCGTGCGGCTGAAAACTGGAAACTGTATGAAGTGCAGGATGACCACTTCCACCGGGCTATTGCTGAGGCAAGTGATAATCTTTTACTTCTGTCAATTTTCGATCAGTTGAATCTTGTACATCGCGCGGTTGCGTGGGGCAGTGTCACCCGCCAATCCATAAAGCCGCCGTCAAACCACACCAGCTTTAAAGAGCATGCAGATATTGCTTCGGCGATCTCCAATCGAGAACCCGCAGCAGCATACGATGCCATGCGCGTGCATTTGAAATCTGTCTCCGGACGATTGTTCGGAGACATCTGACGCTGAGAATTTAGCCGTTGGAGGGCGGCCGATAAGATGGGCAATAGAGGTTCAAAAGCCTCAATTGTCTTCAACGTAAAACAGTATTCTCTGGGAGGAAAAAATGAGAAAACTACTGAAGAAAATTGCTACTTTTGCGGTTGCGGTGCCGCTTGCCGCAGGTTTGATGTTGTCGACATCCTATGCGGAAAAACTAAAAATTGCTTTGGCTGAGACGCCGTCTGATGAGTTAGCAGCATTCTTTGTTGCGCTTGATCGCGCCAAAGCTGCTGGTCTTGATTACGAATGGACAGCTTTTTCTGATGAAGAGCTGGCAATTCAGGCGGTTCTGAGCGGCCAGATGAATATTGGATTTGGCACGCCTTATTCTGCCATGCAGCGTTCAAAAGCGCCGATCCGCATTATATTCCAGC
>CAZOCA010000111.1:0-8073 GCA_964578105.1 uncultured Pararhizobium sp. | reverse complement strand
CCTTCTCCCTGATCCACAAAATTGGTGACCAGATTGGGGAAGTCATCCGGCTTCATCTCAAGCTGTCCAAGAAAGAGACAAGGGCACGGGTCATCGAACTGCTCGACAAAGTTGGAATTCCCGACCCGGAACGTGCAGTGGACCAGTACCCGCACTCATTCTCCGGAGGGATGCGCCAACGGGCAATGATCGCAAAGGCGCTGGCCTGTAATCCATCGATTCTCATCGCAGATGAACCGACCACAGCACTTGATGTTACCATTCAGGCTCAAATCCTTGCGATTATGCGCAACCTCAAGGACGAGTTTGGAATGGCGATGATTTTCATTACCCATGACCTTGGCGTCGTTGCCCAAATCGCAGATGAAGTTGCCATTATGTATATGGGGAAGATTGCGGAGAAAGGCCCTGTTAAGGAGATTTTCGATAATCCCCAACACCCATATACAGTCAGTCTTCTTAGTGCCATTCCCAAGCTTGGCGATTTGAAGGACAGGCGCAAGCTGACATCCATTGCAGGCTCGGTTCCAAGCCTGTTTGAGCGCCCGGACGGTTGCGCTTTTCACCCAAGATGCGAGTCCTTCATGCGCGGACGGTGCGACACTCAGGCTCCGGCCTCGAGCATGATTTCACCCCAGCACGAGGTTCATTGTTTCCTCCATGAAACTGTGGATGCGGAGATTGGGTCATGAGCCGCCTTCTTAGAGTCACCGATGTAAAAGTTCATTTCCCAGTTGGTAAGAAGGACTTCCTGGGCCGAAAGCATAGTTATGTTAAGGCCGTTGATGGGGTCAGCTTTGATATTGAGCGCGGCGAAACCCTGGGGCTGGTCGGTGAGAGCGGATCAGGAAAGACAACCCTTGGCCGCGCTATCTTGCGGGCGCTTGAACCCACCCACGGCGAGATCGCCTACGAGCAAGATGGCAAAACTATTGACATCAGAAGTCTCAACCGTCGCGGCTTGCGGGAGGTTTGGCGGAACATGCAGATGATCTTCCAGGATCCTTACGCCTCACTCAACCCCCGGATGACGGTCCGAGATATCATCAGCGAACCACTGATCGCCAACAAACTTGCCAAAGGAAAAGACCTGAATGACCGGGTTGTCGATATGGCAGATCGATGTGGCCTCAACACAGACCATCTGAGCCGGTTTCCCCACGCATTTAGAGGCGGCCAGCGGCAGCGCATTGCCATCGCTCGCGCTTTGGTACTGCATCCAGAGTTCATTGTATGCGATGAAGCCGTTTCTGCACTCGACGTCTCAATCCAGGCCCAAATTCTGAACCTGCTCAAAGACCTGCAGCTACAGTTGAATCTGACCTATTTATTCATCGCTCACGACCTTGCCGCTGTCGCCTATGCTTGTGACCGGGTTGCCGTGATGTATTTGGGGCAAGTCGTTGAGATTGCACCCACCGAAGACCTCTATTACGCCCCTCAGCATCCCTATACCGAAGCCTTGATGTCGGCGATTCCCGAAGCCGACCCATCACAGATCATGAAACCGGTTTTCCTGTCAGGCGAACGTCCAAGTCCAACAAACCCTCCTGAGGGCTGTCGCTTCCATACGCGTTGTCAATACGCCACACAGGCGTGTCAAACGCAGGTGCCGACACTGCGGGAAATCAGGAAAGACCACTTTGTCGCCTGTCTCCATGCTGAACAGATGACGCTCAAGGGTGCCCTGGAACATGGTAAGGGCAAGGCCGAGAAATCAGCGGAAGAGATATTATCTTGATCTCATACCCATTTCGATCGCGCCATTACTTTTCAGGCGGTAATCCGTAAGAGCCGGCGCGGTATGTTCCACACGCCAACGCAACATCTTTCCCGCATACTCAAGCATAACTCCTTGATATTTAGGATTTTTTGCAAGATTTCTAAATTCGTTTGGATCCTCTTTCAGATCGAAAAGCAGTGGCGGTAACGTTGCAAAATGTGTGTATTTGTAGCATGAATCCCGAATAATCGTGACAATGCATTGTTTGATTTCCAATCCCAATGGCGGCTTTCCCTCACCATCATTCGGGCTGCGCATATCAAACTCCATATGCGCCTCTTCTCTCCAATCAGCGGGTTGCTTTCCTCTACAGAATGGCAACAAGGACTTTCCGTCGCATTGAGAGGGAACGTCGATGCCGAGTGCCTCAAGAATGGTTGGCATGATATCGACACTCTCCGTCGGCATCTCGACAGTGGTTCCGCGGGATTTATCCGCCGCAGATGAGGGATCACAGATAACCAAGGCAATGTGGAATGACTGATCGAAGTAGGTATACTTGGCGAAGGTCCAATGATCTCCAAGGCTTTCACCGTGATCAGACGTGAACACAATAAGAGTGTTATCATAGGTTCCAGTTTTCCTCAGGTGATCAATCAGCCGCCCGACTTGCGCATCGACTTCTGAAATCATGCCATAATAAGTTGCCTTAACCTGACGAAGTTCCTGATCTGACAAAGCGCGGTTGTCATTTGTCTCACTCCCTACCGGCAAAGATGTTCTGCGCTGACTGCTCACATAATGTTCAAGCCAGGGATGCTGGGCTATCTCCTCCTCCATGGTCGCGCATCGAACAGGCATTGGCATATCCTGTTCATCATACATGCTGTTATATGGTTCCGGCGCGACAAATGGTGGGTGCGGTGCGAGAAAAGACACATGAGCAAACCAATCATTGTCCTCTTTTGAGGCAATATATTTGATCGCTTCATCCACAAGAAACGCGGTATTGCTATCCTGTGCTGAATAGATAGGGGCCGCAAATGTTTTGCCCTTGTTCTCAGCGCCGGGGTAATCTTTTTGAGGTAACATGACCGCGTCAACGCCGCCTGAAACGTCGTATCCCTTCTGTTTCAGGGACTCGAGCCACGGTGCGGCATTACTCAGCAATTTGCAAACGGGGTCCATGCCTGGCAACACGCCCTCATACCCATCCACTACATCCTGGGATCGCGGGTCAAGGCTGACATCAGTGTACCCAAAAAGGACCGGGTCATGTCCCTGTTTTCTGGCCTCCAACGCCACGTTGGTATGCCGTGCATCTAACGGTGTTCCGTTCAGGAACGAGCCGTGATTGTGCAAATACATGCCCGTATACAGGCTTGCCCGCGCCGGACCGCAGGGGACCGCCTGACCAAAATGTTTTTTGAAAATTGTGCCATCAGACGCGAGCCTGTCAATGTTAGGTGTCTTGACGTGCGGGTGTCCCAAACCAGATAGGCACTCGCCGCGCCATTGATCTGCAGTAATTAAAAGAATGTTCAAATTTTGAACCTTTTTGATACTAAACAGCGAGTCTTTAAAAGGCTACGTATTAGAAATACTAAGCACCGAATGAGCTCTATTGCCAGAGCCAATTTGAAGAAATCCGGTATCGTTTTGGGAAGAAATTTTTCGGTTCACACCGAAGGGTGTCAACCCAGCTGGTGCTGGAATATGGCGCCGACTGGGACCAAACGCCGGAGTTGGCATATTACACTTCCGGGATGAGGTCATTCAGTAATTCAATGTGCGGAAAATCCGGCTCTCAATGACGACACTCGGGTGGCACATCATTCGTTTTTCAAATCAGTCATGCGCCGCTATTTCACAATATGAATTGCCTCAATTCAGCAAGAAACCGCATGGAAAGTCTGAAAAGGCCGACACCGCTCGACATTAAACTGCTGAACTACGCCGGTTTTCGCCGCCGATTGGGATCGGAAATCCTGCAATAACACCATCGTAAAACGGACGATAATCCCGCAATTCGCTTCATTTCGAAACGATAGGAAAGAGAGGATGGTATTTAAACTTACACCACTGGCACAAATTTCTGACCTTTCCGTAGTGCGCCCAGCCTTGACTTCCGAAAAAGACGAATACCTGGAAGCAAGATGGGTCTCAGAACAGAGGCATCACCTAGCAAAAAACACCAAGTACTCAAAATGGACGGAAATAAAAAATTGCCATAACTAATATATATTTATCGACAAAATAAAATTATATCTTTGCTGATATTCTCTCTATCCCAATTTTCATAATATTTTTTGTCTCTATCTATATCATCTTCGATATTGAAACCTTGGTCTGTGCCAACCATTAAAAAATCCCTAACCTCCCAAAAAGAAACTGACTCAATTATATCAAATGATACGTAATTTTCCGTATCAACTCTATTGAGTTTAATTCCTGTAAAGTGAGGGCTCAATCCCGCCTTATAGAAGTCAAAATTCAATCGATTAAATGCGTTCGGAGATTCTATCATTTTGAGCGTCCCATATCGCCCAAACAATCTAATTATTCTCGCATCGTCCAACTCATTGGAAATCCAACTTCTCAAGTACCTTATGTTCTCATCGTTTACAGATACAGATCTAAGATTTCCACACCCCGAAGATGCGTGTGAAACATCAACCAAAGATAACATCACTGTCATCAAAGTAGTTATTGCAGGCGTATTCTCGATTTTCCCCAACATAAAATCACCGTTTTTGAACTGATTTGTATGAGAAAGTCACTTATCACTAGCAAAAGAATTCAAATTTTTAGTCACTTTCTCCCATACTATTTCAAACTCATCTCTGGAAATTTTAATTGGGAATAATTTTACTGAAACGGATTGTTCCATTTCTTCAAAAGTGGGTATTTTTCCTTCGCTCCTAAAAACACCATTAACTTCGAATTCGTCTGAGGCATAACCACTCGATCCGTCTTGAAAAATTTCAATTTTTCTACGTTCCCAGCGCTCACTATCAACTTCCAAAAAGTACATCATAGGAACATTGACACTCTCTGAAACCAAAATAACTTTCATATATTCCATATCAATTCGCTCCACTCGCAGCTATGCGCCTGGATACTGATGTTCCCACTGGAAACTTCCTCATTTTTAGTTAGAGTTTTCCGCACTGTGCTATGTTATCAAACGAAAACGGGTTCAATCAAGGAAGAACGTCACGCCCTAACCGTTAAACCGCCAATCACATGATGCAAAAAGACGTTATTTGTGAATTGCGATATCAAATGCATCAAGCACACTTTCGTGCATGGCTTCGGAAAGCGTTGGGTGTGGATAGACAATTTTCATGAGATGTTCTTCGGTGGTTTCATGCCCGATGGCTGTGACGAAGCCTTGAATAAGTTCGGTAACCTCCGGCCCTACCAGATGCGCACCTAGCAATTCCCCGGTTTTCTTATCGAAGATTGTCTTGACCAATCCGACGGTTTCACCGACCGCCAGCGCTTTCCCATTTGCAGCAAAAGGAAAGCGACCAACGCGCAACGTATACCCTGCCTGTTTTGCAGCCTCTTCAGTCAGCCCAACTGACGCGACCTGAGGCTGGCAATAGGTACAGCCTGGAATGCGCAATGGATCAAGTGAATGCGCATGACCATTGACGATAGCTTCGACACAGTTGACGGCTTCATGTTCGGCTTTATGGGCCAGCATCGGGGCGCCCGTTACATCGCCGATCGCATAGACCCCGGAAACAGAGGTTGCACTGGCGCTATTGGTGGCGATCCCTTGCGGTCCAATGTCAATTCCAAGGCGCTCAAGGCCTAGATCTTCGACATTTGGCACAACTCCGATTGCCGAAATAACTTTTTCAAACTGTTCAACGCTTTGCTTTCCGTCTTTGTCGCTCAAAGTTACGTGAGCTATGCCGTTCTTTCGTTCCAGCTTGTCAGCGCGGGTCTTTGTCAGGATGCGTATGCCGCGTTTTTCGAATTCCTTCCTGACTACTTTTGATATTTCCTCATCTTCCTGAGGCAAAACTTCAGGCAAAAGCTCCACGATTGTAATCTTGGTTCCAAGAGCATGATAAAATGAAGCAAACTCCATACCGATTGCGCCAGAGCCCATAATCAGCAGTGATTTTGGCGCCTCTTTTGGTTTCATCGCTTCGAAATACGTCAGAACAATTTCGCCGTCAGGTTCGAACCCCTTCAACACACGGGGACGCGCACCTGTTGCCACTATAATATGTTTGGCATGATAGGTTCCCACGCCCTTGGTGGCTCGTGGCACTGGATGCGCGGGTTCAACCGCTGGCTTTTTGGAAACAGAAACTTCGACCTTGCCGCCCCCGGTGAGTTTGGCTTCACCCCAAATCACGTCCACTTTGTTCTTCTTCAGGAGATGCGCCACACCGCCATTCAATTTCGCGGATATTTCGCGAGAGCGCGCAACCATCGCCGGAACATTAGCCACCGCTGGTTCTGCATCAATTCCAAAGCTCTTTGCTTCTGAAAACTGACTCAGTATTTCGGCTGATCGCAGCAGAGCCTTTGTGGGAATACAGCCCCAGTTCAAACAGATGCCGCCGAGATGTTCACGCTCGACAATTGCGGTTTTCTGACCAAGCTGTGCCGCGCGAATTGCAGCGACATATCCACCTGGGCCTGCGCCAACAACGATTATATCATAAGCGTCCTGTGCCATGATCTTTAGCCCCTTACGTGTTTTTGATCTGAGCCTTGGCGGCTGTTACGACAGCCTGCGCAGTGATCCCAAAATGAGTGTATAATTCCGGAGCGGGGCCAGATGCACCAAAGCCGGTCATCCCGATAAAGTCACCATCGCTGCCTATGTATTTGTG
Source organism: uncultured Pararhizobium sp. (assembly GCA_964578105.1). Classification (GTDB taxonomy): domain Bacteria; phylum Pseudomonadota; class Alphaproteobacteria; order Rhizobiales. The sequence goes on along the minus strand of CAZOCA010000111.1, from coordinate 1,488 downwards.
CCAACCCAATTCACCGGCCGCTTCAATTGCAATGCGCGGCGCGGTACCCAGAACCTCAGCCCTGTATGCAGCATCCTGTCGTTCAAACGCTTCCCAACAAGGAAGAGAGACAACCGCCGCACTGATCCCGTCCGCAACGAGCAGCGCTTGGGCCTCAACAGCAAGCGATACCTCAGAACCCGTTGCAATCAAGGTCACATCACGAGCGGTCCCGTCAGCTTCGCTTAATACATATCCTCCCCGGTCTCCCCGGCCATCAAGCGAACCAACTGTTCGTAGCGTGGGCAATCCCTGTCGCGAAAGAACGATCGCGGTCGGGCCATCAACGCGCTTCAGGGCATGTGCCCAGCATTCTGCGACCTCGACAGCGTCAGCCGGGCGGATGACATCCAGATTTGGTGTCGCACGCAACATCGCCAGCGTTTCAACCGGTTGGTGGGTTGGTCCGTCTTCACCAAGACCAATGGAATCATGTGTCAGCACATAAATAACCTGTAGTCCCATGAGTGCAGACAGACGTATGGATGCGTGCATGTAATTGGCAAAGACCAGAAACGTCCCAGAATAGGGGATGGTCCCGCCATGCAAAGCCATCCCATTCATGATGGCTCCCATGGCATGCTCTCGCACGCCATAGTGGACATAGCGGTTTTGCATGGCTGATGCGGTCATCGGCAAGGTCACGGGTGTCTTCGTATTCACCGATCCGGTTAAGTCCGCAGACCCGCCCACCATATTAGGAATTACCTGAGTCAGAACATCCAACGCCTTACCTGATGATTGCCGAGTTGCCATTTTCGGGGCTTCATCGGCCATCTTCTGTGCATGTTGTGCCAGCGCTTGCTCCCACTCTTTGGGCAAGTCGCCTGAGATATGGGTGTTAAACGCCTCCGCCATCTGCGTATCAGCTGAGGCCACGCGCTCTTGCCATTTAACGTGTTGCGGAGCGCCCTTCAGACCGATTTCCCGCCAGGCTGCTGCAATATGTTCCGGAATATCAAATGGAGCATGCGGCCAGTTCAAACTGGCGCGAGCGGCGGCAATTTCTTCAGCGCCAAGAGGCGAGCCGTGAGCCGCGGAGGTCCCTGATTTTTTATCCGCTCCGAACCCGATAACCGTCTTGCAGGCGATCATTGAGGGGAGCGAGCTGTCCCTGGCCTTTTGAATGGCTTCAGCAATCTCATCAACATTATGACCATCGATCTTTTGGCAATGCCATCCGCACGCTTCAAATCTCTTGACCTGATCGTCGCTACAAGTCAGCCCGACCTGACCGTCAATGGAGATTTCATTGTCATCAAAAAGAACGATGAGCTTTGAAAGTTTCAAATGTCCCGCAAATGAAATTGCTTCATGGGAGATACCTTCCATAAGGCAACCATCTCCGGCAATCACATAGGTGTGGTGATCGACCAGATCATCGCCAAATTGCGAGTTGTCTCGCGCTTCACCGACAGCAAGTCCCACAGCTGTTGCCAATCCCTGCCC
>CAZOCA010000110.1:512-8074 GCA_964578105.1 uncultured Pararhizobium sp. | reverse complement strand
CCGGATGGTCACATTGTCGGCCAGTGTGACATGCTCTGCGATGACGCTGTAAGCGCCGATGGACACACCCTGACCCAGTTTAGCGCCAGGATGAACGATTGCGGTTGGATGAATGGTCACTTTTTTTCCTATTTATCGATCAGCATGGCAGAGATTTCGGCCTCGCAGGCTTTCTTGCCATCGACCATTGCTATGCAGCCGAATTTCCAGACGCTGCCTCGGCTCTGTATCTTCTTGACGTGATATTCGATCTGATCACCGGGCACTACAGGTTTGCGAAATTTAGCCCTGTCGATACTCATCAAATAGACCAGGCTCGGTGGCGAATCTACGGATTGGGCTAGAATACACAACGCGCCAGCTGTCTGGGCCATGCCCTCAAGCATAAGGACTCCAGGCATAACTGGCTGTCCGGGAAAATGTCCCATGAATTGTGGTTCATTTGCCGAAACATTTTTAATGCCGACACAGGCATTGTCCCCATCAATATCCTTAAGTTTGTCAACAAGAAGGAAAGGATATCGATGCGGAAGGGCTTTCAGCAGATCGAGAATATCTGCCGACCCCAATTCGGTCGTTGCTGTTTCACTCATTAGCTATTTTGCCCCCTTCATTACAGTTTCCGGCATCACAGTTCCTACAATCGCTGACATTCAAGATCACTCATTTCCGGATTTTGAATCTGTCTTTTCGACAACGACAATCTCTTTATTTGCCAATTGGTTCAATGACGTGATTTCTTTAAACCATTCGCGCAGGGGCTTTGCCGGAACGCCTCCCCAGCGCGCGCCTGCCGGAACATCGCCGTGAACGGCACTGACACCTGCAATCTGGGCGCCGTCTCCAATTTTTACATGTCCTATGACACCGGTTTGTCCGCCAATTACAACGAAATCTCCAAGTGTGGCACTCCCCGCGATCCCAACCTGGCCCACCAGCACACAATGACGTCCAATTGTCACGTTGTGCCCAATCTGAACCTGATTGTCGATTTTGGTTCCTTCACCCACAATTGTGTCGCGATTGGTTCCCCTATCAACACTGGTATTTGCACCAATCTCCACATCATCCTGAATGATAACGCGTCCGATCTGTGGAACCTTCAGATGGCCAGATGGCCCCATCGCGTAGCCGAAACCATCCTGGCCAACACAGGTACCAGAATGCAATACAACACGATTTCCAAGCAAAGCATGCTGCACGACCGTATTTGCACCGATGAAACAATTCCGACCAATTTTAACGCCGCGCCCAACAACTGCGCCAGCGGCAATAATGGTGCCGCTTCCAATTTCTGCGTCTTCTCCAACCGTCGCATTTGGCTCGATCACCACATCCGACTCCAACTTCGCAGTCTGATGCACACGCCCGCGTATGATTTTCGTATCATTTGGTCCGGTTGCTACCATTGGTGCTGGACCAGCCGCCTCTGGATAGAGGGCCGATACGAGCCGGGCATAGGCGTGATATGGAGTTGAGGTTACCCAGGCAACGGCAGTGGATGGAACCTTGTCTGCGTATCTTTTTTTGCAGAAGATCAATGAGGCCGTACACTCAGCCAGCAAGTCGACATATTTGGCGTTATCCAGGAATGTGGCATCTCCCTGTTCGGCATCATCCAACGCTTTTGTGTTGCCGATCGTCATAGCCTCATCTGCCCCTTCAGGAACAGATTCTCCCAAAAGGTCTGCGATCTCTTTCAGTGATATCGGGGCTGGTACTGCAAAAAACCTTGTATCAGACAAGTCACTGGTCCCTTCACGGCAACGCTTAATCTTTTGATTTATCTGGACGAACTATATGCCAGCTGACCAGACATAGCTCCAACAGGCACGCTTATTACGCATAGATACGCTCTAATAAAAAGGGCCGCCACTGTCTTCCGACAGGGCGGCCCTGATGAGCAATTTTTGATTAGAACTTGGTACCACCACCAAAGCGGAAGAACTGTTCTTCGTCATAGTCTTCCTTGGTAAGTACCTGCGCAATGTCAGCACGCAACGGACCGAATGGGCTCTGCCACAAGATACTGGCACCAACAGAAGAGCGAATAGACGAATCGTCCTCGAAGCTGGTTGTCGTGCGCTTATCAACGCCCCAAAGGGATCCAGCGTCAGCAAATACCGCGCCGCGAATTCCGAATGATTCCGGCAGTCCCCAAATCGGGAAGTTAACCTCGGCAGTCGCATTCCAGAAATTGTTACCGCCAATCAACCCAGTCGTTGTGTTGTCATAAGGGCCGTAAGACTCGAAGCCACGAATGGTTTCTCCACCCTTAAAGAACGCATCCGAAGATCGTACGCCTTCACCAAGGCCGGTAATATTACCGGCTTTAGCGCCAACCAAACCGACCAAATCCCAGTCAGTATGAAGTTGGCGATAGATGCGTGCATCAGCCAATGTCCGGATGTAATGAACGTCACCACCAACACCGGCAAAGTCCTGAGTAATGCGAAGGAATTCACCATCTCGTGGCAAAATCTGACTGTCGATTGTGTTGTAGGTCAGTGTGTAGCCAACCGATGAAGTGATGGTTGCACCCGCTGCAATATCCGCGAGAACACCTGCAGTCAGATCAGTAGCATCACCTGTCAAAGTTGATTCAGATTGCTCAATTCCGTATCGCAGAACCAAACCAAGGTTTTCCTTGATCGGAAGTCCGAAGCGCAGGCCACCGCCAATTCTCTCGATGTCGTACTCGTCGTTTTCCTTAAAGCGACTGTATACATCGAAGCCTGCTGACATGCGGCGTCCAAGGAAGTACGGATCGGTAAATCCAAAGTCATAATTCTGTTTATCAGCACCGGCACTGATGGAAGCTTTTACTTTGTAACCGCGTCCCATGAAGTTCGACTCTGTCAGAGACACATCACCAACCAAGCCGTCACCAGTTGAAAGACCTGCCCCAAAGGAGAGCTCACCGGTTGGTTGATCTTCAACTGTTACATTCAGGATCATGCGATCCGGAGATGAGCCAGGTACGCGACTGATATCAATGGTCTTGAAGAAGCCGAGCCTGCGCAACCTGCGCTCCGCACGATCTACAAGCACCTTGTTATAGGCATCACCTTCGGCCAGATCGAACTCACGGCGAATGACATAGTCACGCGTCCGGGTGTTGCCGCGGATGTTGATACGCTCAACATAAACACGAGGGCCTTCATCGATGACATAAGTCAGGTGGATGATCTGCTGATCGTAGTCACGATCACCACGAGGACGAATCTGCGTGAATGGGAAGCCCATCCGCGCGGTTTCAAGCGTCAGGTCTTCAAGAGTTTTTTCAATCAATTCAGCGTTATATGTCTTGCCGGTTTTGGTCCGAAGCACGTGGCGAAGTGATTCACCATCCAAACCGATAATGCCCGAGTCGATTTCAATATCGCCAAATTCGTAACGCTCGCCCTCATCAATTGTGAAAGTCACAAAGAATTTGTTGCGCTCACGATCCAGGTCAGCAACTGCGGAAATGATTCTGAAATCAGCATAGCCCTTACGGTAGTAGAAGCTGCGCAGGCGCTCTTCATCAGCACGCAATTTGTCCGGATCGTATATGTCGTTGCCACTCAGAAAGCTGAGAAAGTTCTTCTGGCTGGTGTCAACAACTTCCCGGAGCTTACCGTCGCTGTAAGCGTAGTTACCAATAAAGCTCACACGGGAGATTGATGTTTTGGCAGATTCGTCAATTTCGAAAACCAGATCAACCCGGTTTTGAGGAAGGTCAATCACCTTCGGTGTCACCCGCGCGTCGAAGCGACCGGACCGGCGGTACATTTCCAAAACACGCTGTGTATCAGTCTGAACCTTAGCGCGGGTAAAGACGCCACGTGGCTTACTCTGCACAATTGCTTCCAGCGCATCGTCCTTCAACCGATCATTGCCTTCGAAAACAACGCGGTTCAGAACCGGGTTTTCTTCAACAATCACCACCAGAACGGTGCGGCGGCGTTCGATTTCCACATCAGCAAACAAGCCGGTGGCAAACAAAGCTTTCAGAGATTCGTTTATATCGAATTCTGTATAGCGCTGACCGGGCTGCACCGAGAGATACGCAAGGATTGTATCGTCGTCGACACGCTGATTCCCCTCAACCAACACCTGGCTCGCGGTTTGCGCATAGGCAGAACCGCCGCCGCCCAAAACCGGGAGGCTTTCACCGATGGTGACTAAAGAAAGTGAAAGGACCGCAAGAGCTGCGACTTTACGGAGAGACGAAAGCATAAAATACATACGGCCACTTGCCTGACTTTGCCGATTTTCGGTTCCCAGAAAACACAGGGGCGCGTCCATCGGACTCAATTTCATATAGGTGACTTGTTTTACAGGGTTTTAGTCTGTGTTCAAGCCATAGTGCGAATTGGTTTGCTGTTTTGTAAACTCCGTTGCAAACAGGTCACGCATTCACAACATTGTTCAAACCATTTGGTGCCATGGTTAAGACCCCATTAAGAAGTTAATATCGTTCCAGTTCACAAACAGGAATAATAAGAGAATCACCGCCAGCCCTGCTCTGAAGCCATATTCCTGCGCGCGGTCACTCAACGGTTTCCCCCGAACGGCTTCAACAGCGTAAAAGGCGAGATGCCCGCCATCCAGCATTGGGATGGGAAACAGGTTAATCAGGCCAATACTCGCTGACAGTACCGCTGTCAGGTTGAGCAATGCCACAAAACTGATCGCGGCAACCTGACTTGACATGTTTACAACGCGGATCGGACCTCCGAGCTGATCTGCAGATTCGCGGCCGGTCACGATGCCCCATAGATAATCCAGCGTACGGGTTACAATGAAGGTTGTTTCCTTCACGCCCTCAACGACACCGGTTACCGGGTTAAAGCTTTTGATAACAATGTCTTCGCGCTGTGCGCTTTGCCGTATACCCAGAACACCCACGCGTTGGGTGTTTCCAAAGCGATCCGTGAGTTCCTGACGTTTTGGAACTGCTTCCAGCACAACCTCACTGCCGTCCCGATCCACCAACAAAGCAATCTGGCGATCAGCACTGGCTGTCACGATGCGCTGCAGGTCGGTAAAGGATTCAACATTCGCGCCGTCCACTGACAGGATGCGATCATCAACCATCAGTCCAGCTTCCTCAGCGGCACTGCCTTCAATCACTTCACTAACGATAGGTGGAATGATGGGTTTGCCCAGAAAAACGAACATTCCGGCAAAAATAACCACCGAAAGCAGGAAACTTGCCAATGGCCCGGCAGCGACAACGGCTGCACGTTGCCCAACCTGCTTACCGGCCAATGTCCGACGCCGCTCTTCTTCTGCCATTGCATCAAGTGCCGCGTTGTCTGGGACACTTGCAGCATTTTCGTCACCGCTAAATTTCACATAGCCGCCAAGTGGTATCCAGCAAAGCTTCCAGCGTGTACCGCGCTTGTCGGTGTAACCCACCATCTCCCCGCCAAACCCGATGGAAAATGCTTCTATGCCAACATTGCACAGACGCCCGACCCAATAATGGCCAAGTTCGTGAAAGAACACCACAACCGTGAAAACAAACAATGCAGGCAAAGCGTATCCGAGGAACCCGGATCCCATGCTGGGAAGGCTAGTCAAAAAATCCATTTATTATATTTTCCAAAAATGCGTTAAGCCCCAAACTGACTATGGGCTAAAACTACGTCACAGGATTACGAATCCTACCATTGCTTCTGCTGAAGATATTTGCTTGCGCGGTCCCGCGCAATGCGATCACTCTCAATTGCCTGATCTATATTCTCGAATTCCGTCGAGCCTGTCTCTTTGACTGTTTGTTGCAAAACCGTGTCAACAATATGCGCAATCCCGCCAAACGGAATTTTTTCATCGAGAAAGGCCGCAACCGCAATTTCATTTGCAGCGTTCAGCGCGCATGTCGCCGCGCCGCCTGCCGACATGGCGTCATATGCCAGTTGGAGGCAAGGAAAACGCTCCAGATCTGCTGGCTCGAATGTCAAAGCGGTGATTGTCGAAAAATCCAGTTTTGGCGCTGGCGACGATCCTCTGCTCGGCCAGTTCAGGCAATAGCTGACCGGTACGCGCATATCGGCGCATCCCAATTGCGCCAAAACGGACCCATCCTTGTAGTGAACCAATCCATGGATAATTGATTGTGGATGAACGAGCACGCGCAACTGCTCCACTTCCAGGCCAAATAAATGCTTGGCTTCAATCAGTTCCAGTCCTTTGTTCATAAGTGAGGCTGAGTCGATGGTGATCTTGGACCCCATTTCCCAAATGGGGTGCTTCAGAGCTTGCAGTGGCGTTGCGGAGGCAATCTGTTCTTGTGGCCAGGTGCGAAACGGCCCACCGGAGGCAGTTATCGTGACAGCTTCAATGGCAGCCTTATTGCCTTCGTCAAACACCTGCCAAATGGCATTGTGCTCAGAGTCTACAGGCAAAATCGGCTTGTTCTGTCGGCGCGCCTCGCCCATGAACAGGTTTCCGGCAGATACCATGCATTCCTTGTTTGCCAGCGCAATCTGGTTCCCGGCTTTCAAGGCTGCCCATGTAGGACGAATGCCGGCGGCCCCTACAATTGCTGCCACAACCAGATCAACCGGCTCAGTTGCAACAGCTTCCACCGCTTCTGATCCTGCGGCGGATTGAATGCCTGTACCGGCCAACGCACTGCGCAGGGCCGAAAGCTCCTCCACTTCCGCCAGCACAGCAGTTTTTGCACCCGCTGATATTGCAATTCTGGCCAGTTTTGCGGCAGAGTTTTTGGCCACCACAGCATGCAGCTTGAATCGGTTTGGCTGGGCAGAGATGACACTCAGCACACTATCGCCAACAGATCCTGTAGCCCCCAAGAGCGTGATTGTTTTCGGTGTCTCGCTGCCGGTCATCTATGTTGAACCAAAAAACAAAGCCTGGGCTGGTCTGTCTAAACTGGCATCGAAAACCCAAGAAAGAAAAACAGCAAAAATGACGGCAAATACAAGTCCGTCCACGCGATCCATAACACCGCCATGCCCCGGGATAAGGTGACTTGAATCCTTTACCTTGAAACGTCTTTTGATCCAGCTTTCAAACAAATCCCCGCATTGGGAAGCGATCGACAGCAATAGACCCATTACAATAAGACGAACCAAAGAGACATTGTCGAGCAGAGCAATGAAGGCCACACTGGCCAACACGCCTGCGCACAAGCCGCCAATGGCGCCCGACCAAGTCTTTCCCGGTGATACTGCGGGCCACAATTTGGGGCCACCGAGCGTACGGCCAACCACATAGGCGAAGATATCTGTTGCCCAGACCACGGCAACGATCAAGGCAATCGCAGCCATGCCAAATTCGGGGTCATTTCGTATAAGCAGCAGCGCTGCGCCAAGGAGAAAGGCATAAGCAAAGCCTGCTCCCAGCCAGAATTTCTGGCCTGACGCATAACCCGCGATCATCATGCCGCAAAACAAAAGGAGTATCGGCCAAAACGCCGTCGCCATCGAAACTGTCGCTGCAAAATAGAGACTGGCGAGCATGAGGACCAGAACCAGCGCTATGGGTACTGAACGCATCTGAGGTGAGATAATTCGAAGCCACTCAAAGCAGACACCCAGAGAAATAAT
>CAZOCA010000110.1:0-502 GCA_964578105.1 uncultured Pararhizobium sp. | reverse complement strand
AATCAGAACTACAGCCAGAAATGGCCACCCGCCCCACCACTCAGCCGCGATCACGATTGGAGCTAACACGAGAGCGGAGCAAATTCGGGTAAAGAGATTGCTGTTAAAGAAATTATGCTGCGGCGACTGCTGACTTGCCATTACACCACACTTTGGGTGGAACAGACATTGCCATAGCGACGATCTCTCTTGGCAAAATGTTCCAGCGCCTGATCAAAATCACCTTCTGCAAAATCCGGCCAGAACACATCCAGAAATACGAATTCTGTATAGGCGCTTTGCCACAGCAGAAAGTTGCTCAACCGGCTTTCGCCCGATGTGCGTATCAACAAATCCGGGTCCGGTAAGCCTGTGGTGTCAAGTTCATTGCCCAACAATGTCTCATCAATTTCGTCGAGCCTTAACTCACCTTTGGCCACCCTATGGGCAATTTTTTGAGTCGCACGGCAGATTTCATCACGCGCGCCATAATTGAAGGCGACAATGAGCGTCATGCCTGTAT
>CAZOCA010000109.1:0-8075 GCA_964578105.1 uncultured Pararhizobium sp. | reverse complement strand
CTTTGAACGTCTGGAACGGGCAGGGGCGAGCCAGACCATTGTTCTGAAACCGGATGATGGCCGATTGGCTGCTCTGCTTGGCGCTTGCGACCGTGTCGTGGTGGACGCTCCATGCACCGGGTCAGGTACATGGCGGCGCAAACCTGATGCCAAATGGCGGTTGACCGACAAGCAGTTGTTGGCACGGCAGGAAGAACAACAGGTTGTGCTGGAAGAGGCGGCACCCTTTGTGCGCAATGAAGGCTTTCTTGGCTACATGACCTGCAGCGTATTGGCGGCTGAGAATGAAGACAGCGTTGCTGGCTTTCTGAATGAAAATCCAGCTTTTGAGCTGGTTTCAGCTGGTGAAGTCTGGCAGGACGTTTTCGGCTTTGACAAGCCGCAGCCATGGTCTGCTGACATGATGTCAATCACTCTGACACCTGCCTCGACGGCAACTGACGGGTTCTATTTTGCGGTGATGCAAAAAGTATCTTGAATGTGTGGTGATGGATACTCGGAACAAGTCCGAGTATGACGGCATTAGATGCTAGGCACCAGATGTTAAGTGGTTCGGCGTTTGGCATTCACACAGAGTGTTGGCTTTTACGAATTTTTCTAAAGCGATTTGATAAGGCTGTCACATCCAAACACCGTCATACTCGGACTTGTTCCGAGTATCCATCAACGCCAAACCGTGCCTCTTCTTTCTAACGCTCGAAAGTTGCTGCCAATTCGATATGCGGAGACCAGAGGAATTGGTCAACCGGCTGCAGCGACTTCATTTCAAAGCCGCCATCGATCAGAATTCGGGCATCCCGTGCAAAGCTGACAGGGTTGCAGGAAATGGCTGCAATGCGGCCCACGCCTGATTTCACCAACTGCTCACACTGCGCGCTTGCACCTGCACGCGGTGGATCAAACAAAACGCCGTCGATCTTTTTCAATTCCATATGAGATATCGGGTGTTTGAACAGATCACGCCGCAAGGTCTTGATTTTTTTGATTTTCCTCGTTCGGGAAGCGGTTTTATTCAACGCATCAAGCGCGCTCTGTTCTGTCTCGACGGCCAAAACCGTGGCAAATTTGGCCATTGGCAAGGTGAAGGTTCCAATACCACAAAACAAATCTGCGCAGGATTTACATCCCTTCAAAAACGCAATTGCGTGATTGATGAGCGCAGCCTCCGCCTCGGATGTTGCCTGCAGGAAGGCTCCTGATGGAACTGACAGTTCAAAGCCATCACTTTCGATAACATCATCACCCTGATCCATGCTGGCCACTTCACCATTCAGTGTGACTTTCCAGAATGGCTCCGTTGCATTCCACATTTCTTCAAGCTGATGCCGATTGTTGCCGGGTGAACGGCCTGTCGATTCGATTGTAATTCCGTTCTTGCCAAGTGTTGCAATCATTCGGTCTTCGTGTTTGGCACGTATTGCCAAAGCGGCCAGACGGCCAAGATTGCCCGTACTCTTCTTGCTGCCGGATTTTGGAACAAGCTGTTGTTCCAGAAGCGGATGCAGGATTGGGCATTCCTGGGGCGACACGATCTCGTTTGATTTTCTGGCATGAAAACCAAGATGCACACCGTCTTTTGCAGCTTTGAATGAAAAGGCAGCGCGACGCCTTGTCCCCGGGGCAACAGGTATCGGGTCGGGCACTGGGAACGTGATTCCGTTCTTACGCAGCACGTTTTCAACCTGTTGGCGTTTCCACTCCAGATAACTCGCTGGCTTCATGTGTTGCAACGAGCAGCCACCGCAGGTTCCAAAATGGCGACAGGCTGGCTCAACCCTGTCTGCGCTTGGCTCCAGAATATCTATGATTTCGCCACGGCCCTTGTCGACATAGGCGCGCACGGTTTCGCCGGGCAGGGTGTAGGGGATAAAAATCGGTCCGTCTTCTGTGCGCGCAACGCCGTCGCCTTCGCGCCCCAGATGGTCGATTGTAAGGGTCTTGATCATGTATCGTTGTATCCGGGTGTCCTGATCGCAATCAGGAACTCCTGATTTCCGTCACCGCCTGAAATTGGAGATTCGGTGAGGCCGATGATTTGGCATAGCTGTTCTTCTTCCAGCCAATGGGCGATTTTTTCCGCGCTGGCAAGGGCAAGTGCCGGATCTGATACGATTCCACCTTTTCCCAATTGTCCTTTGCCGACTTCAAATTGGGGTTTGATCAGGAAGAGACCAACAGAGCCTGGATCAGCCAGAGACAGGATTGGTGGCAGCGCAAGGGTCAGAGAAATGAAGCTGACATCACTAACGATAAACGACACAGGGAATGGTAAATCTTCCAAAGTCAGATTGCGCGCGTTCAACCCTTCGACACTGGTAACACGATCATCCGCTTCAACCGTGGGATGGAGTTGTCCATGGCCAACGTCAAAGGCAAAGACTGCGTTTGCGCCTTCTTCCAACAAGATTTGGGTGAACCCGCCAGTGCTGGCACCCACGTCAATACAGTTTCTACCTGCAGGTGACAGTTCAAAATTCGCCAGGCCGTGTTTCAGTTTCAGTGCTGCACGGGATACGTATTGGCTGGCCGGGTCACTGAGTTTGATTGCGTCCGAGGCGGTCACATTTTGCGACGCTTTTTTGCTTATTGCCCCATTGAGAGTGACCGCGCCACGCAGAATAGCATCCCGCGCCCTGGCGCGGCTGGGCAGCAGGCCACGATTCACAAGTTCAAGATCAAGCCGAGCTTTGCTCAAGAACCAACTGCGATGAGGTTTGAGAGTTTCTTCTGAGCGACATCTGCATCTTCACCATAGGCAATGGTGCCTCTGAAGGTGCCATCGGCATTCATCAAAAACACGCTTGCGGTGTGGTTCATGGTATAATCGTCGTCTTCAAGCGCAACCCGTTCGGCAACAACGCCGTAGGATTTAACGGTTGCCTGAACCTGCTCTTCCGAGCCGGTCAGACCTGTGATCTTGTCGGAAAATACCGTTACATAATCCTTGAGCATTTCTGGCGTGTCACGCTCTGGATTAACGGTTACGAATGCAAATCCCATTTTGTCGGCTTCTGCACCCAACCCTTCTATCCAACCGGCCATTTCATAAAGGCTGGTCGGACAGATTTCAGGGCAATGGGTGAAGCCAAAAAACAGGGCATAGGGCTTGTTATCAAACATGGTCTGATCAACCGGCTGACCATTGTGGTCAACAAGCGTAAATGGTCCGCCGATCTGGGCGAATGTTATGGAATTTGAACCTGGTTTTTGTTCTTGCCACGTCATGTAACCGACGCCAACGAGAACAATGGCTACCAACGCCCATGTGATAATTCTGAAAGACTTCATTACACATCCAATTGGTCTATGGAACAATTCATGGCGCGTCTCAAATTGACCGCCTAAGAAGAGCAGATATCAAGCTGAAGTTGTTGCCTCTATATACGGGTTTCCGATTGAAATTCAACGCTTTGATCTGCCTCAACGGCTTCGTCCATGGAATATCCAAAATCATTTAGCTGAACCGCTGTCTGCGCTTCCTCTAACTCGTTCGCTTCTGCGATTGTTTCCGGAATGAGAAGATCGGTATTTTGATCAATGGCCCCATCATAGGTCATTGCAATAACCGGCGCCGTTGATGCCAGATCAAAGTCTTCTCTGTTTTTCTGTGTCGCGGCCTTGTTCTCCGATACGCGCCATATCAGGTAAGCAACCATTGCGATCTGTACCACTGCTATTGACAGGAACAAGGCACCAGGGCCGGTTTGTGCCATCAGGAATGAGGCGACCAGTGGCCCTATGGTGGACCCAATTCCAAATGCCAATAGCAAGCCTGATGAGGTTTCAACATAGGTATCAGGCTCACAATGATCGAAGGCATGGGCAACTGCAATCGCGTAGGTTGAGTGGGTGAACACACCAACCATGAAAACAAGCGCCAGAAAGCTCCAACGGGAATCGCCTTCAATCAGTCCCAAAAGGGTGCAGAAAATGGCAGATCCGATACCAAGGACGACAATGACCAAACGTCGGTCGAATTTGTCGGAAGCACGCCCTATGGGCCATTGAGCCACAGCGCCACCGCCAATCATGACGGCGGAAAAAATAGCTGGAAAGCTGGTGTCGAAGCCGCGCCCGGTGGCAAAGACCGGCGCCAACATCCAACTGGTTCCTGCTGAAACGCCAATCAACAAAGCAGAGACAAAGGCTGCGGGGGAGGTGTCATAGAGTTGTTTTGGTCGAAACCGAACCAGTGTGATGGGTGCTGGCTGTGTTGCGGTAGTCATTGTGATTGGAATGACCGCTACTGACACCACGATTGAAGCCACGATGAACAATGTAAAGCCTTCCACCGATGCAAAGGCCGTTGCGAGCTGACCTGCCATCGTGCCTGCAAGCGCAATCACGATGTAAGTGGACATGATGAGGCCACGGTTTTCGTTGGTGGCGCGTTCATTCAGCCAGCTTTCGATCACAACGTAAAAGGCTGCGATGCAAAAGCCGGTGATGAAGCGGAAGACAGACCAAGCGACTTCGTCGATCAACAAGGGGTGCAAGAGCGCCACTGCCGAGGCCAGAGAGACCATGGCGGCATAGGCGCGTATATGTCCGCCCCGCAAGATGAGAAAGGGACTAACCAGGCAGCCGATCACGAACCCACCAAAATAGGAAGAGATGCTAATGCCGATCGCAAGCGTCCCGAAGCCTTCAATCTGCGCGCGCAGAGGCACCAAAGCGCTTTGCAGCCCGTGACCAAAGAGGATCATGGCGACTGCGAGTAAAATTGTACCGATAGAACCTATTGTTTTGAACATGCGAAGCGCCCAGCACTTGAAAAACAGGCCAATCACAAGCCGAATATGGCCGTTGAAATTTCTACTTAGTGTAGGTTTTGGACTGACACTATATCAGGCGCGACGTATCAGTTCGCTTTTTTGCAATCCGAGCGCTTTTGTTGCTGTGTCGACAATCGCGCCCGCATCCAGCAGAGCGGCTGCATACATGACATCAGGCTTATCCTGATCGATGTATGTATCAGGTAAAGTCATGGGGCGGAATTTCACCGCTCCGTCCAAAAATCCGTTTAGTGTCAGGAAGTTTGCCACATGGCTGCCAAACCCACCAACAGAGCCCTCTTCGATGGTAATCAGCACTTCATGATTGCGGGCCAGATCAGCGATCATATCTGTATCAAGAGGTTTGGCGAAACGCGCATCAGCAACTGTGGTGGAAAGGCCCAAGGCATTCAGCCTCTCGGCAGCCTGGAGGCTTTCCCCCAATCGCCCACCAAAGGACAGAAGCGCAACCTTGGTGCCTTCCTGTAAAATCCGACCTTTGCCGATTTCCAGAATTTGGCCCCGGTCCGGTAATTCAACTCCCAAACCTTCTCCCCGCGGATAACGAAAGGAAATCGGGCCTTCATCATAGGCTACTGCGGTGGCTACCATATGGCGCAATTCAGCTTCGTCACCTGCGGCCATGACAACAAATTTGGGCAGACAGGCAAGATAGGCAATGTCGAACGAGCCAGCATGTGTTGGGCCATCAGCGCCCACAAGCCCGGCGCGGTCAATGGGAAAGCGTACTGGGAGTTGCTGGATAGATACATCATGCACCACCTGATCATAAGCGCGCTGCAGGAACGTAGAATAGATTGCCACAAACGGTTTGTAGCCATCTGATGCCAGTCCTGCGGCAAAGGTAACTGCATGTTGCTCGGCAATGCCCACATCGAAGGTTCGCTCGGGGAATGATTCTTCAAACAGATCTATACCGGTGCCGGATGGCATGGCGGCGGTAATGCCAACAATCTTGTTGTCGCGCTGCGCCTCATCGACCAGACTGCTGCCAAAGACCCTGGTGTAGGATGGCGCATTGGGAATGGATTTGGCCTGTTCACCGGTGATGACGTTGAACTTGGAAACGCCATGATATTTGTCAGTTGAGGCTTCTGCGGGTGCGTAGCCTTTGCCCTTTTTTGTGACAATATGCAGCAAAATTGGGCCCTTGTCGGCCTCTCTAATATTCTTGAGGACCGGCAGTAAATGGTCAAAATTATGGCCGTCAACCGGGCCCACATAGAAGAAACCGAGTTCCTCGAACAGGGTCCCGCCCGTAAAGAAGCTGCGCGTAAACTCTTCCGTTTTGCGGGCATTACGCTGAATAAATTTCGGCAGATGACTGGTCAGGGCCTTTGCCGCTTCGCGGATGCCGATATAAGTGCGTCCTGATACAAGGCGCGCCAAATAGGCGCTCATGGCCCCCACAGGCGGCGCAATGGACATATCATTGTCGTTCAGAATGACGATCTGTCTGGCATCCACGGCACCTGCATTGTTCATCGCTTCATAGGCCATGCCCGCAGACATCGATCCATCGCCAATGACGGAAATAACTTTGTGGGATTTGCCATCCAGATCCCGGGCAGCGGCCATTCCCAGTCCAGCTGAAATCGATGTGGACGAGTGCGCGGCCCCAAACGGATCGTAGATGCTTTCATTGCGTTTGGTGAAACCGGAGAGGCCACCGCCCTGACGAACAGTGCGAATGCGGTCACGCCTGCCGGTGAGGATCTTGTGAGGATAGCATTGGTGGCCGACATCCCAGATAATTCGATCGTTAGGCGTGTCAAACAGATAGTGCAGGGCTATTGTCAGCTCTACCACACCAAGACCAGCTCCCAGATGGCCGCCGGTTACCGAAACGGCATCCAGCATTTCGATCCGCAGTTCTTCTGCCAGTTGTGGAAGGTCAGACTCCGCAATTTTTTTCAAATCGTCAGGAGTATTCACCTGATCCAGCAGCGGGGTTTCCGGTCTTGTGCTCACGGACATGCTTTCTCAATTTTCGCTTTTCCGCCCTGTGACTATCTCGCCGCTGGGCTGTGCGATTTATGCATTGATCGTGACACATATATGTCCCTTGTTGCCTATCCGGGCAAGGGAATAAACTCCTCTTCATCACCGGGAACGGTATCAAAGCGCGCCTGACGCCAGTCCTCTTTGGCCTGATCAATCCGTTCTTTGCTCGATGATACGAAATTCCACCAGATGTGACGTGGTCCATCCATCGGCTCACCGCCCAGCAACATCAGCCGCGATGGTTTGTTTGCGCGGATTGTGATCCGGTCGCCGGGGCGGAACACCAGAAGCCGCCCGCCTTCGAAGCGGTCTCCGGCAATTTCAATCTCGCCCGAAACAACATAGACGCCGCGTTCCTCGTAATCTGCATCCAGGGGTATAACGCCGCCTGCCTGCAATTCGGCAGAGGCATAGAACATGTCAGAATAGGTTTTTACCGGTGATTTCTGACCATACATGTCACCTATGATGATCCGCGTGTTTGCTCCGTCATCACTGAGGGTGGGCAGGGCTTTGGCTGTATGATGCTCAAAATCAGGATTAATTTCCTCGAACTGGCTGGGCATGGCCACCCAGGTTTGAATGCCAAACAAGTTCTGACCATGCTTGCGTGTTTCGTCTGATGTGCGTTCGGAATGAACAATACCTTTGCCCGCGGTCATCCA
Organism: uncultured Pararhizobium sp.; assembly: GCA_964578105.1. Classification (GTDB taxonomy): domain Bacteria; phylum Pseudomonadota; class Alphaproteobacteria; order Rhizobiales. The sequence continues at coordinate 610 of CAZOCA010000109.1, read as the reverse complement.
ATTCACGGCACCCGGCGCAATTGGCAGTTCAGTGCCCAGGCTGTCGCGATGGTAGATTTCACCGGAAAACAGATAGGTCACCGTCGACAGACCAATATGCGGATGCGGTCGCACATCAATGCCCTGATCGGTGAGGAATTCTGCAGGGCCCATCTGGTCAAAGAATATGAAGGGCCCAATCATCTGTTTTCTGGCAGATGGCAGAGCTCGGCGAACTTCAAACCCGCCAAGATCACGGGCACGTGGCACAATGATTGTCTCGATTGCGTCGCAGGCTTTTTTATCACCCGGAACAGGATCTTCGGCGGGGTGCCACGTCATGTCTGATCTCCTCATCTGTTGCTACAGATTTAGATCACAGGCTAGGGGGTATACCAATGGTTGACGTTGTTGAATGACCGTCAATATTCATGAAACAATCGGTCAGTCGAGTGGTTCTGTCGAGGCTGCTTGTCCATCAGCATTGGTTCTGATTTTTTCGACTTTTTCTTCCGCGGATTTCAACAGAGTGTCGCATCTGGCCTTCAGCGCTTCGCCACGTTCATAAATCGAGATGGATTCTTCCAAAGGCACGTCGCCTTTTTCCAGGCGAGCAACAATTGTTTCCAAT